>NZ_JBASXK010000129.1:0-19043 GCF_049276915.1 Aestuariivita sp.
CTAGCCCATGGTCCAGAACCGCAGGTGCGGCCTGAGTTTCCGTCGCGCGCCGGGAGTGCGTTCTGGCGGCTGAACCCGTTGATATGCTGATGCGTCGCAACCCCGCTATGAGCTGACACAAGGCAGCGGGCAGCGATGTCCGCTGCATGTCCGGATCGCACGTTGCCGGCACATCCCAAACGAAAACGGGGCACCGCTTTGGTGCCCCGTTCGTCTTTTCCAAGCGGCTTGGGCTTAGTTCTTGGCTTTGTCGACCATCTTGCCGGCAGAGATCCACGGCATCATGCCGCGCAGGTTTTCACCCACGGCTTCGATCTGATGCGCGTCGTTGATGCGGCGCGTACCCTTGAAGAAGGGCTGACCAACGGCGTTTTCGGTCATGAAGTCGCGCACGAATTTGCCGGTCTGAATGTCGGTCAGGATGGCTTTCATGCGTGCCTTGGTCTCGTCATAAGGCAGGACGCGTGGACCAGAGACATATTCGCCATACTCGGCCGTGTTCGAGATCGAATAGTTCATGTTGGCGATACCGCCTTCATAGATCAGATCGACGATCAGTTTGACCTCGTGCAGACATTCGAAATAGGCCATCTCGGGCGCATAGCCGGCCTCGACCAGTGTCTCAAAGCCCATACGGATCAGTTCGACCAGACCACCACACAGGACCGCCTGCTCACCGAACAGATCGGTTTCGCATTCCTCGCGGAAGTTCGTCTCGATGATGCCCGAGCGGCCGCCACCGATGGCCGAGCAATAAGACAGGCCGATTTCCAGAGCTTTGCCCGAGGAATCGTTGTGAACGGCCACAAGGCAGGGCACGCCGCCGCCTTTGGTGTATTCGCCGCGCACGGTGTGACCGGGGCCTTTGGGGGCCATCATGATCACGTCGACACCGGCTTTGGGCTCGATCAGGCCGAAATGCACGTTCAGACCATGGGCAAAGGCAATCGCGGCACCTTCGCGGATGTTGTCATGGACGTATTTCTTGTAGGTCTCGGCCTGCAGTTCATCGGGCATGGTGAACATGATCAGGTCGGCCCAGGCCGCCGCTTCGGCGATACCCATGACCTTGAGGCCTTCGCCTTCTGCTTTCTTGGCGCTGGCCGAACCGTCGCGCAGGGCCACGACAAGGTTCTTGGCACCGCTGTCGCGCAGGTTCAGCGCATGGGCATGGCCCTGGCTGCCATAGCCCAGAATGGCCACTTTCTTGTCCTTGATCAGGTTGATGTCGCAATCACGGTCATAATACACGCGCATGTTGGTCTCCTCTCGGGTGTCTGACTGAGGGCGGGTGTATCCCTGTCCGTGGCCGTGCAACAGACATGATGGGTATGAATCTTCCAGCAAAACTGATAAATCAATTCGTGATTAATCATATTCATGGAAGTTTCATGCTCAAAGACGAAGATCGCCGTATTCTGCGCTATCTGCAGTCCGATCCCACGCTCAGCCCGTCTGAACTGGCCGAGCGCTGCGGCCTGAGTGCGCAAAGCGTGGCGCGCCGGATCACGCGGCTTGAGGAAACCGGCATTCTCAAGGGGGTCACAGCGCGGATCGACTGGCAGAAACTGGGCTATGGCGTCGAGGTCTCGCTGCGCTTCACATTGGACAAGACACAGGGCAATGCGTTCGACGCCTTCGTCGAGGCGGCCCGCGCGGTGCCCGAAGTGCTTGAAATCCAGACCTTTCTGGGCCGTGTCGATGTACGCCTGTCGGTGATTGCGCGCGACATGGCGCATTACCAGCAGGTCTATCGCGACCGAATCCTGACTCTGCCCCATATCGCTGAGATCGAAGCGTTGATGCATGTGGCGCGCATCAAATCCGAAGAGGTCCTGCCGATATGAGCGATCTGGATGCGCTTGACCGCAAGCTGCTGGCGGCCCTGTCGCGGGATGCACGGCAATCGGCCGGAGCCTTGGCGCGCCGCTTTGGTGTGTCCCAGCCTGTGGCGTGGCGACGGATCAAGCGGCTGCGCGAGACCGGCATTCTGTCGGGACGCCGACTTGAGCTGGACGCCGACAGGCTGGGCTTTGGCGTGACGGTATTTCTGGGCGTGAAACTGGCCACCAAGGGACGTGTCAGCCTGCAGGATTTCGAAACCGCCGTCAGCGCCATCCCCGAAGTGCAGACCGTGGAACATGTCCTTGGGCTTTATGATTACCGCCTGCGCGTGGTGGCGCGCGATATACCCGATTTCGAACGCATCCTGCGCCGCCGCATCATGACCCTGCCCGGTGCCGGGGAGGTCGAGGCCAATGTGCTTCTGAGTGAAGAGCGTCGCCCCGGCCCCCTGGGTTAGTATCGGAGACAGGGGTTTCGCATCCGCAACACGCCTCAGTGGTGGTATGTGTCTGCATACCAACGTAGGCTTTGCCCATTGCCCTGCACAGCGCTAAGTCAGAAGCAACGTTTAGAAAGGATACCCCATGGCCGCATTGCTCGACACCGTTGACCCGCAGGGGCTCGAAGAATTTTCGGTCGTCTTCACCGACCGCTCGCTGAACCATATGTCCAAGGTGTTTCAGGGGGTGATGACCGATATCTCCGACATGCTCAAAGAGGTCTATAACGCCGATGGTGTGGCCGTGATCCCCGGCGGCGGAACCTTTGGCATGGAAGCCGTCGCGCGCCAGTTCGCGCGCGGGGCCAAGGTGCTCGCGGTGCGCAACGGCTGGTTTTCCTATCGCTGGAGCCAGATTTTCGAAAGCGGCGATCTGACCGCCTCGACAAGCGTGCTCAAGGCGCGCAGATCCGGCAACCAGAGCCAGTCGCCCTTTGCCCCGGCCCCGATCGAAGACGTGATCGCCACGATCCAATCGGAAAAACCCGATGTGGTCTTTGCGCCCCATGTGGAAACCAGCGCCGGCGTGATCCTGCCGGATGACTACATCACCGCCATGGCCGAGGCCGCCCATGAGGTGGGCGCGCTTATGGTTCTGGATTGCATCGCCTCGGGCTGTGTCTGGGTCGATATGAAAGCCACGGGCGTGGATGTACTGATCTCGGCCCCGCAAAAGGGCTGGAGCGCGCAGCCCTGCGCCGGTCTTGTGATGTTGTCCGACCGTGCCGAGGCGCGGCTGCAGGACACGACTTCGGACAGCTTTGCCATCGATCTGAAGAAATGGCGCGCGATCATGCAGACCTATGAGGACGGCGGGCATGCCTATCACGCCACGATGCCCACGGATGCGTTGCGCGCCTTTCGCGATACCATGATCGAAACCCGCGACTACGGTTTTGAAAAACTCAAGGCCGCCCAATGGGAACTGGGCAATGCGGTGCGCGCAATGATGGCCGAAAAGGGCATCACCTCGGTGGCCGCAGATGGCTTTGGCGCACCGGGTGTCGTGGTGTGTTACACGCGGGATCCCGATATCCAGACCGGCAAGAAATTCGCCGCCCAAGGCATGCAGATTGCCGCCGGCGTGCCGTTGCAATGTGACGAGCCTGACGACTACCGCAGCTTCCGCATCGGCCTTTTCGGTCTGGACAAGCTCTATGATGTCCAAGGCACCCTGGCCCGCCTGCGCCGGGTGGTGGACCAGGTTCTCTGAGGCTTCATCTTGCCTGAAATATTCCCGAGGTCCGGGGCAGCGCCCCGGTCCGGCGCGGATATTCAGCGCACACCAAGACCCATCTGCATCAGCGTCTTGCGCACCGGTGCCAGCGCATAAAGCGCATCCAGCCCCTTGGCGCGCAGGTCGCGCAACGGCTGCGCGCTGACCATCGAGGCGCGGTTCAGCAGGTCGATCCCCTGAACCCGCAGCCGCACATCGTTGTGACGGGCGCGGTGATAGGCCTCCAGCATCGCGCGATCCCCCAGACCCTCGGGGCGCGCCCGGGCCAGATCCAGCAGGCAGCGCAGATCGGCCAGTGACATGTTCAGTCCCTGAGCGCCGATGGGGGGCACGACATGGGCGGCTTCGGCCATCAGCGCCAGGCGTTCGCCGGACAAACGTTCGGCCTCCTGACTGATGATCGGCCAGATCGTGCGGCGCGAGGCCAGCGTCAGCGGGCCGAACAGGTGGCAGGACCGCTCGGACATGGCGGCCTCGAATGCGCCCGTGTCCAGGGCCAGAAGATCCTGCGCCTTGGGCCCTTCCTCCATCCAGACCACCGCCGAGGACGGACGGCCCTCGTGATCGGGCAGCGGCACCAGGGTGAACGGTCCTCCGGTGCGGTGGATTTCGGTCGAGACATTCTCATGCGGGATCGGGTGCGTGACCGCGAAGGCCAGCGCCTTTTGCCCGTATCGCCTGGTGTGCACGTCGATGCCCGCGGCGTCACGCATGGGCGATCCGCGTCCGTCACAGGCGATCACAAGCCGCGCACTGAGCCGCGTGCCGTCGCTCAGCCCCACGCGGGCCTCGCCCTCGCGGGTAAACAGGCTGCGCGTGCCGGTGCCGGGGCGGAAATCGACCGTGTCGAGGTCGCCCAGTCGCGCCACCAGTTCCCGGCGCAACAGCCAGTTGGGCAGGTTCCATCCAAAGGGCTGGTCCGAGATATCGGCGGCATTGAATTCCCGGACCACGCGGGGTTCGGCGATTTCGCCGCCCGCATCCACGATGCGCATGATCTGCAGCGGGGCCGCATAAGGGGCATAGCGCTCCCAGAGGCCGCTCTGCTCCAGCAGAGCGCGGGCGGGTTGCAGGATCGCCGTGGTGCGCAGGTCGGAATTCTCGGCGTCGCGCTCGGTGACGGGGGGCGTCGGATCAACGCAGATCACGCGAAAGCCCGCAGCGCCAAAGGTGGCTGCGGCTGTCAGACCGGCAACGCCGCCGCCTGAAATCAGGATGTCGCAATCAAAATCCATGTCCCTACCTCCTGTTCAAACTAACTAGGGCGCTGACGGGAGCAAGGCCAAGCGACATCCTGACGCCTGATCCATCAGCCCCAGGCGTAGACCACCAGCAGCACGAACATGCAGGGCACCAGCGCCAGGGCCGGCAGGTAGAGACCGGGCAGGCCAAACACCAGCGCCGCAGACATCCACAGGCTGACGAAGGCGATCAGCGCATACCAGATGGTATCCTTGTCGCCGAACATCAGATCGCGCGCGACCCATCCGATCACCGGAATGGCCAGAAACAGGCGCATCCAGAAAGGTTGGCGGGCGGGGATATGGGCGCCGGTCATCTCGGGCTCTCCTATGGGGTGCGATGGGCAGCAGATAGTCGCCATTTGCACGAAGGGGAGGGCCAGAGTGTCGCAATCTTTACGGATCAGGTCAGTATCTTCAGAAACGACGTGAGGTCATCGGTGTGGTGATGGATATGGTCCGCCTCGATCGGGTCTTCGGCCACGTGAACCGTGCGCATGCCCATCTCGTGCGGGGCGGCCAGGTTGCGCGGGTCATCCTCGAACATCGCGGCTTTGGCGGGCGTGATGCCGTCCTTGGCAAAGATCTCTTCAAAGGCGGCGCGTTCGGGTTTGGGGCGAAAGCCTGCATCTTCCACGCCATAGACCGCATCGAACAGACCGCTCAGGCCCCGTGCGGCAAGCACGCGCTCGGCGTAAGGGGCGGTGCCGTTGGTATAGACGATGCGCCGACCGGGCAGGGCGCGGATATGGGCGGCCAGATCGGCATCGACTTCGAGATGGTCAAGCGAGATGTCATGCACATCCAGCAGATAGGGGGCCGGGTCGACCTGATGCTCGCGCATCAATCCCGCCAGTGTGGTGCCATAGAGCTTCCAGTAGTGGTTGCGCAGGCGATCCGCTTCGGAGCGTTCGACCTTGAGCGCGTCCATGACGAACTGGGTCATCTTGACCTCGATCTGATCAAACAGCCGCGCGCGGGGAGGATAAAGGGTGTTGTCCAGATCGAACACCCATTGCGAGACATGTGAAAACGTATCTTTTACCATCCATCGGGTCCTAGAGCCTGCGCGATCCTTTTTCAATCACGGGCTTGATTGAAAAGCCGGGCAAGGGCTAAACAGGTGCATCCAGAGACAAATTTGCATGACGATGACACAGAGACAGCCCATCCAGACCGACGCCTACAGCATGATCCTCGAAGCGATTGATGTCGGGGATTACAAACCCGGTGATCGTCTGGTGGAAAGCGATCTGGCCGACAAGTTCGGCATGTCCCGCACGCCGATCCGCGAAGCCCTGCAACGGCTCGAGACGCAATCCCTTCTGGAGCGGGATGGGCGTTCGCTGATCGTGGCGTCGCTGGATCACAACCAGATGTCCGAGCTGTATATCGTGCGCCGTGAGCTGGAGGGCCTGGCTGCGCGGCTCGCCGCGCGCCATGCCACGCCCGAAGAGATACGTCTGCTGCGCGAGATGGTGATTGTCGATGATGCACTGGTGAACGATCCTGTGGCGCTGTCGCGGGCCAACCGGCGGTTTCACAAGCAGATTCATCTGGCCTCGCACAACCGCTATCTGGTGCAGCAGCTTGATCTGGTGCACCGCACCATGGCGCTGATGGCCACCACCTCGCTGGCGGCGCAAGGACGCGGACAAATCGCACAGGAAGAGCATGACGGCATCGTCAAGGCCATCGAGGCGCGCGACGAAGAGGCTGCCGACAAGGCGCTGCGCGATCATATCTCGATCGCCTTCATGACGCGGCTTCAGCAGGATGCGGATCGCCGCTAGTCCCGAGGTCGCCCTCAAGGGGCTTTGGCATCCGGATGGGATTGTCCGTGCTGGGTCTTGTCCCAGTAGAACGGTTTGACCAGCAGTTCATAAAGCGCCTTGTAACTGGCCAGAGCGCCCAGCGGAAAATAAAGCGGCATCGTCAGGGTCCAGGGGATCAGGAAGCGGTGCCGGGGCCCCGAGACCGCAAACAGCGCGATCCCCAGATTGACCAGTTCCGTGGTGATGAACAACGCCCCCACCAGCATCAGAAGATCGCCGCCAAAGGCCGTCAGGGTCGCATGGGGCAGGGCCAGCATATGCAGCCAGAAGGTCCACAGTACCGGAGCCAGCAGGAACTGGGACAGCGTGCCGACAAAGAAGGCCTGAAAGCCCAGGAACCTCTTCCAGCCCAGATCCGCCAGCAGGCGGCGCGGATGGCGCATATGCACGCAATAGGTCACCATGAAACCCTTGAGCCAGCGAGAGCGTTGCTTGACCCAGTGCCAGGGCCGGCAATTGGCTTCTTCGTGGGTCGCGGTTCCTATGACTTCGGTGCGATAGCCAAAGCGCGCGATGCGCACGCCCAGATCTGCGTCCTCGGTGACATTATGGGCATCCCACCCGCCCATCTCGTGGATCTTGTCACGCCTGAGAAACAGGGTGGTGCCGCCCAGCGGGATGACCAGCCCAAGGCGTGCAAGACCCGGCAGGATCACCCGGAACCAGCTTGCATATTCGATGGTGAAACAGCGCGAGATCCAGTTCGCGCGCGGATTGTAGTAATCCAATATCCCCTGCAGACAGGCGACATCCGGCGCGGCACGCGCGAAATGGGCGGCCACATGCTGGAGCTGATCAGGGGCGGGGGCGTCTTCGGCATCCCAGATCCCGATGAACTCGCCTCGGCAGAAATCCAGCGCATAGTTCAGCGCGCGCGGCTTGGTGGTGATGCCGCCGCCGTCCGGAACCTCGACCACCCGCATCCATGCCGGAAGATCACAGGCCGCAAGTGTTTCGCGGGTGAGGGTGTCCTTTTCCTCAAGCACCAGGATCACATCAAGCAGCACCTTGGGATAGGTCAGCCTTTGCAGTCGTCGCACCAGGGCCCCGGCCACTTCGGTTTCACGAAAGAGAGGTACCATGATCGAGATGCGCGGCCAGCGCCCCGCGCTGATGTGCGGGGCGGGGGGTGTTGCATGCACCTGATGGGCCAATTGGGTCAGCCCGGCCGAGAGTTTCAGCAGGGTGATCAGGAACAGACAGACCACCGCCAGCACACTGAGCGCCGAGATAGTGACCTGTGGTGCCAGGAGCGACGCAGTTGCCAAAAGGCACAGGATCAGAGCGATCGCTGCAATTTTCGCCGGGCCAAAGGCTGTCCAGTGACGGCAGCTGAATTCCGGCGCGGTGCGGGTTTGCGCGAATGCCGTCAACTCAGGTCGAAAAGTGTGCGCAAGCGCGTCGACGATCTGTTGATGCTTTGCCACCACGGCGATGATTTCGGGGAAACCGGCGGGCAGGTCGGCCCTGAGTGCCTCGATCCGGTCAGGACGTTCGCAGGCGATCAGCACGGTGTTGCCCAGCCGGACCCAGGGCAGGCAGGCATGGCGCAGCCAGATCGAGCGATGCGCAAGCTCGGCCAGCGTTGCATCCGCCGGCTCGCGCAGCAGGTCGACCTCGTAAAGCGCATTCTGCGCAGCCACCGCCTGCATGATATCGCCTTGCGAAATCAACCCTTGTGACATCAGGATCTCGCCCAGGGGGGCTTCTATATCCTCTTGAAGCTCAAGCGCATGGATCAGCTGAGCGGCGTTGATCTTGCCGGTCTCGACCAGGTGACGACCCAGTGGCCGCCTGAGGCGGTCGTCTGCATCCGGTCGGGTCGGAGCGTGCAGGTTCAGCCGCGCGTCGCTCATGATGTGCTGCCTCAGATAATCTCTGAAACAGCCATGCCAAGTCTTGGTTAATGAAGCGTAAAATTCGCCCCGAAGAATTTATGCGCGCGCGGCCATTGCCTCGGCAAACCGCTCGAACAGATAGAAACTGTCCTGTGGGCCGGGTGATGCCTCGGGGTGGTACTGCACCGAATAAACCGGGCGGTCAGTCATGCGGATCCCGCAGTTCGACCCGTCAAACAGCGAGCGATGCGTTTCCACGACCCCTTCGGGCAGCGTCTGTGCATCCACGGCAAAACCGTGGTTCATCGAGGTGATTTCGACCTTGCCGGTCTCCATGTCCTTGACCGGATGGTTGGCCCCGTGATGGCCGTGGTTCATCTTGACCGTGCGCGCGCCCAGAGCGAGGGCGAGCATCTGGTGTCCCAGACAGATACCAAAAACCGGCATGTCGCTTTGATCCAGCACCTCGCGGATCATCGGCACGGCATAGGCCCCGGTGGCTGCCGGATCGCCCGGACCGTTGGACAGAAACAAGCCGTCCGGCTGGTGAGACATCACATCCGCGGCCGTGGCGCTGGCGGGCAGAACGGTCACATCGCAGCCCGCACTTGCGAGGCAGCGCAGGATGTTGCGTTTCGCGCCATAGTCGATGGCGACGACCTTGAATTTGGGTTCGCTCTGCCGGGTGTAACCCTCGGGCCAGGCCCAGCGCATTTCATCCCAGCGATAGGATTGCGCACAAGTGACATCCTTGGCCAGATCCATGCCTTCCAGACCGGCAAAGCCGCGTGCGGCAGCTACAAGTGCTGCTATGTCGAAATTGCCCTCGGGGTCATGGGCCAGGGCGGCATGGGGCGCACCCTGCTGGCGGATCGCGCGGGTCAGACGCCGGGTGTCGATGCCACCGATCGCAATGCGTCCGCGCCGTTCCAGCCAGCTTTTCAGCTCTTCCGTGGCGCGCCAGTTCGAGGGCTGTGTCGGGTCCCATTTCACCACCATGCCGGCGGCGACGGGGTCTGCGGTTTCATCGTCATCGGGGTTTACGCCGGTGTTGCCGATATGCGGGAATGTGAAGGTCACGATCTGCCCGGCATAGGAGGGATCGGTCATGATCTCCTGGTACCCCGTCATCGCCGTGTTGAAGCAAAGTTCGGCCACGGTCTGGCCGGTAGCACCAAATCCGACCCCGTAAAACAGGGTCCCATCGGCGAGCGCCAGGCAGGCGGTGGGTTTGGTTTGGGCGGCGGGAGCCATGGCAGCACTCTCCTCTGGACGCAAATCTGCGCAGGTATAGGGCGACGCATGGGGCAAGGTCAAGTCTGCTGAAATATTGGTAGATCAAGCAAAAACAAATACTTACGTGGTGTCACCATTGGTTGAACTGTGCTTTTTCATTCGCTATGGTCGCGCATTCACGATCCAGGGGATGGAGCGAGACTTATGGACATGCGCACTCGGGTCAGCACGGCCCTGAAACAGGCGATGAAGGACAAGGCCGCGGATCGTCTGTCGACCCTGCGCCTGATCAATGCGGCCATCAAGGACAAGGATATCGAAGCCCGCGGCAGCGGCGATGAGGGCAGTGTCAGCGATGCCGAAGTCCTTGCGATCCTTGGAAAAATGACCAAGCAGCGGCAAGAGAGCGCGCGCGCCTATGAAGAGGGCGGGCGTGTGGACCTTGCCGAGCGGGAGCGCAGCGAGATCGAGATCATCGAAGAGTTCCTGCCGCGTCAGCTGAGCGAAGAAGAGGTCATTGCGGCCATTGATGCAGCCATTTCCGACAGCGGCGCGGATTCGATCCGCGACATGGGCAAGGTCATGGGCGCGTTGAAATCGGCCTATACTGGGCAAATGGATTTCGGTCTGGTCGGCCCGATGGTCAAGGACCGGCTTTGCGCGGGCTAGGGCGTCGCGCCTAGGCCTGCCGCAGCGCGCGGCTCAGTTCGTTGAAAAGTGCCACGCGTTCGTCTTCGGACAGGAACGCTCCGATTTCGACCTCGCGGCCATTGCCGGACAGGGTCACATAATGGGGCACGGGGCCGTCTTTCTCGTGCATCGACGGTTTGGCCCAGTACCGGTTGCAATCCCATTCCAGAACGTCTCCGCGCGGATTGCGCCGCAGCAGATGCGCCCTTTCGTCCGACAGGGTCAGCACTTCCATGATCTGGGCGTTGCGCCGCGAGCGGTTGAGCGCCAGCCAGATCCCGGCCAGTGCAGCCATCAGGAACGGCAGGATTCCCCAGAGCACGACCGAGCCAAGCAACGGCAAGAGCGGTATCAGCAACATCCCGAAGGTCACGCCGATGAACAGCACAAAGCCCTTTGGCGCCAGAGACTGATGCGGCCAAAGGTGCAATTCCTGCGCGTCCGGGCGCGTTTGTGATGCGATCCAGTTATAGGGCATGATGTTTCCTGATGTTGTTTCTAGCACCTGCCTGAAAGCTGTCGAGTGGCAAAACGCCGCTTTGGCGAGCTCGCGAAAAATTGGTGAAAATTCCTTGGAAACAAGCTGTTGAGTGAAACCCGGCCTTAAGTTCGCTTGGGGCAGTCTTGGCCCATGGGATAGAGGCCAATGACCCTTCAGTTCAATGCAGAAGATCGACAATTCGTGACGTCCACCGGGTCGAATGCGAACCCGACCGGACCGACGACTCCTTTTGATGGGCCGCCTGCTGCCTCGGTGGGGCTGGTGATCACTGCCAAGCCGGGCGATCCGGAGCCGCGTCTGTTCGAGATCGGGGATACCTATGACATCGCCTGGGCAGGCGGCGCGATTTCTGATGCCGAAGTCGTGCGCAGCGATGCGGTGGCCGAAGGGGGGATCATCGGCTTTTCCGGCACAGATCAGAATGGCGATCCTGCCTTTGTGCTCTGGACCCCGGATTTCGATCTCCAGAGCTGGTATGAAAGCGTCGGGGGGCGGGCCAGCTTCTTCACCTCGGATCAGCAGCAGGCCTATACCCATGGCTATGTCTGTTTCGCCGCCGAGGTGCGCGTCGCAACGCCTTATGGGTTGATGCCGGTTGGGAGCCTGCAACCGGGACACCGGGTGCTGACTCGGGACGCAGGCCCCCGAGTGCTGCGCTGGGTCGCGCGGCGCCGTGTGGTCGGGCAGGGCGCAGCCGCTCCGATCCTGTTCGAGGCCGGCAGCATCGGCAACGCGGCACCGCTCCGCCTGTCTCGGCAGCACCGCGTGTTGATATCCTCCAGCCGGGCGGAACTGTTGTTTGGATGCCCGGATGTCCTGGTGCCGGCCCGCGCCTTTGTGGGGATGGCCGGTGTGCGGATCGCGCCCTGCATGGCGGTTACATATGTGCATCTGCTGCTGGATCAGCATCACCTGCTGATTGCCGAAGCCGCGCTGTGCGAAAGCCTGTTCGTGGGCCCCGTCGCCGCGGATCGTCTGGGAGAGGATATCTGCATCCTCCCCAATGGCGAGGAAAGCGCGATCTGCCACGATCGCACCGCGCGTCCGGTTCTGACCTATTTGGAGGCGCGGATCCTGTTGGGGCTGTCCTGCGATGCGCGCCGGGCGGATGCTTTGGTCTGAGACACCCGCTGGGGCCTTGGCCAACGAAAAAGGCCCCGGCGGTGTGCCGGGGCCTTGTCTTGGTCTGTCATTCGCTTAATGCGCGTGCTTGATATCCCAGTCTTCCCGCTTTGGAAGCTGCTCGAACGTGTGTTCGGGCGGAGGGCTTGGCAGGGTCCATTCCAGCGTATCGGCGTATTCGTTCCAGGGGTTGTTCTCGGTGACGCGGGCCCCGCGCAACAGCGTGTAGGCCATGACACCGAAGAAGAACAGGAACGACGCAAAGGCCAGGAACGCGCCAATCGACGACCAGTAGTTCCAGAGCGCATAGGCCTCGGGATAGTCGATATAGCGGCGTGGCATGCCCTGACGACCCAGGAAGTGCTGCGGGAAGAACGTCAGGTTGGAACCGATGAACATTGACCAGAAGTGCAGCTTGCCTGCCCATTCGGGATACATCCGGCCGGACATCTTGGGCAGGTAGAAGTAGATACCTGCAAAGATCGCGAAGACCGCACCAAGGCTCATCACATAGTGGAAGTGTGCAACCACGTAATAGGTGTCGTGATAATACCGGTCCACAGCCGCCTGCGACAGCACGATGCCTGTGACGCCACCAACGGTGAACAGGAACAGGAAGCCGAAGGCCCAGAGCATGGGTGTCTTGAACTCGATGGAGCCGCCCCACATCGTGGCGATCCAGCTGAACACCTTCACCCCTGTGGGCACGGCGATCACCATCGTGGCCAGCATGAAGTAGGCTTGCTGGTTCAGCGACATGCCGACCGTGTACATGTGGTGCGCCCAGACGACAAAGCCCAGTGCGCCGATCGCGATGATCGCCCAGACCATCGGCAGATAGCCGAAGATGGGCTTGCGTGAGAAGGTCGCGATCACGTGGCTGATGATGCCAAAGCCGGGCAGAACGATGATATACACCTCGGGGTGACCGAAGAACCACAGAATGTGCTGATACAGTACGGGGTCCCCGCCACCGGCCGGATCAAAGAACGTAAAGCCAAAGTTACGATCCATCAGCAGCATGGTGATGGCACCCGCCAGTACCGGCAGCGCCAGAAGGATCAGCCAGGACGTCACGAAGATCGACCAGGAAAACAGTGGCACCTTGAACAGGGTCATGCCCGGAGCGCGCATGTTCAGGAACGTGGTGATCATGTTGATCGCGCCCAGGATCGAGCTGGCGCCCGAGACGTGCACGGCAAAGATCGCCAGGTCCATGGACCAGCCGGATTCGTTGGTCGACAGGGGCGGATACAGAACCCAACCCACACCCGAGCCCATCTGGCCATTGCCACCCGGAGCCAGGATCGACGCAACCGCCAGCGATGTGCCGGCGACATAGAGCCAGTAGCTGAGGTTGTTCATCCGCGGGAAGGCCATGTCAGGCGCACCGATCTGAAGCGGCATGAAATAGTTGCCGAAGCCCCCGAACAAGGCCGGAATCACCACGAAGAACATCATCAGGATGCCGTGTCCGGTGATCAGAACGTTCCACAAATGCCCGTTGGGCGTACATTCGCTTGAAGCGTCCGCGATCAGGCGCGCGCCCTCAAGACACATGTACTGAACGCCGGGTTCCATAAGTTCGAGCCGCATGTAAACGGTGAATGCCACGGCCACGAAACCAACCAGTGCAGACGTGATCAGGTAGAGAATCCCGATGTCCTTGTGGTTGGTCGACATGAACCATCGCGTGAAAAAGCCGCGCTGGTCTTCGTGCTCATGGCCGTGAATGGCTGCGTCTGCCATTTTGGTAGCCTCCTGCTAGATGAGTTACTTGCACGGGTTCCCTCACGCACAAGTCATTGGCAGCCGTTCTAGAATGTCAGAGCAGGCCCTTCAATGGGCGATGTCCAACTTGACCAAGATAAATGGCCGCACCCCCTTGGAAGCTCGCGCGCACCGAGGCGGGGCAACCAGAAGGCCGCGCAACCTGTTCATCCTGGCCCAGGGCGCGGCTGTGCTTGACGCCCAAGGCGCATCGCCTCAAAAGGTTGGAACCAGCACAGCACCAAGGGGCCAGGCATGAGCGCGTATGACACAGACAACATCTTTGCCAAGATTCTGCGCGGCGAGATCCCGGCGATCCGTCTTTACGAGGACGAGGACACGCTGTGTTTCATGGACATCATGCCCCGCGCCGATGGTCATTGCCTGGTGATTCCCAAATCGCCCTGTCGCAACGTTCTGGATGCCACACCCGAGCAATTGGCCGCGGTGATCAAGACCGTCCAGATCATGTCCCACGCGGTGATGTCGGCGTTTGACGCGGATGGCGTGACGCTTCAGCAATTCAACGAGGCGGCAGGCGGTCAGGAGGTATTTCATCTGCATTTCCACGTTTTACCGCGCCATGCCGGGCTAAGCATGCGCCCACCCGGCACCATGGCCGAGATGGATGTGCTGCAGGCCCATGCCGAGAAGATCCGCGCGGCGCTGGGCTGAAACCGGGGACTCAGGCGGGGGCATTGCGGCCCATGCGGGCCTCGAACGAGGTTTTGAGCGCGACATCCAGATCATCCATCGTGACCGGCAGGCCAAGATCGACAAGACTGGTCACGCCGTAATCGGTGATTCCGCAGGGGATGATTCCGGAAAAATGCTCAAGCTCGGGTTCGACATTGATCGAGAGCCCGTGAAAACTGATCCAGCGGCGCAAGCGGATACCGATGGCCGCTATCTTGTCCTCGGCCATGCGGCCATCGGAGAGGGGAGGGCGCTCGGGGCGCTCGATCCAGACACCGACGCGGCCGGGGCGCACATGCCCTGTCAGTCCGAACTGACCCAGCGTGTCGATCACCCAGCCTTCCAGGGCGGCGACAAAGGCGCGCACGTCCCGTCCGCGCCGGTTGAGATCGAGCATGACATAGACCACGCGCTGGCCCGGACCGTGATAGGTGTATTGCCCGCCGCGATGGGCCTCGTAGACAGGGAATCGGTCGGGATCGGTCAGATCGGCGGGCTTTGCGCTGGTTCCGGCGGTGTAGAGCGGCGGATGTTCGAGCAACCAGATGGCTTCATTGGCCTGCCCTGCATGGATCTCGGCCACCCGCTTTTCCATGAAGAAAACCGCGTCTTCATAGGGGGTTAACCCGTCTGTGACGATCCAGTCGACCATCTGTTGATTTGCCCTTTGCGCTGTTTCCTGCCGAAGCGTGCCCGCAATCACCTGCATGGTAATGCGATTCGTGTGCCAAACTGTGGTATACTCGTTTCTTTAGGGAGAATTGCCATGCTTTCAAAAACCGTTTCAACAGCCCTTGTCGCCGCTGCCCTGGCGTTTTCACCTGCGTCCAAAGCTGCCGCAGACGCGGGCGATTTCGTCGCCGGCGCGCTGATCGGCGGAGTGGTGGGCCATGCGCTGACCAAGGAGTCCCAGCGCAAGAAGACCCAGACAACCACCACAACCAGATCCAGCGCGCGCAGCACGATCCCCTCGACCACACAGGGGCGCGAGATTCAGTCCTCGCTCAACTATTTCGGCTTCAATGCTGGGGGCGTGGACGGACAGCTTGGTCGCAGATCGCGTGAAGCGGTCGCGCGCTATCAGGTCTATATGGGCTATCCTGCCACCGGCCAGTTGACCGTTCTGGAAGAGGACATCCTGCTGACATCCTATAACCGTGCCCAGCTTGGCAGCTTTGAGGTGACCCAGCAGATGGCGACCCATCCGGATGGTGCGCGCGGCCTGCTCAAGACCTATCGCACCGAGCTTGCCGGGGGGACGACTCAGACCCTGCCGCAAACGGCCGCGGCTCTGCCGAATCTGGGGGTGACGGCGGCCAGCAGCGCAACCGGCCTGCCCAACTTCCAGGCCTTGCCGCTGACGACATCGCTTGCGGCGCATTGTAACTCGGTTTCTTTGGTCACAACCAGCAATGGCGGCTATACCAATGCCGCAACCATGACGGATCCCGATCTGGTGCTGAATGAGCAGTTCTGCCTTGCCCGCACCTATGCCATTGAAAACAGCCAGCGTCTGGCGGCGCAGGTTCCGGGTCTTACCCCGGATCAGATCGCCCAACAATGCGAAGGCCTTGCTCCGACGATGGCAAGCTATGTGACCCAGCTTCCTTCGACGTCCCAGGCCAATGTCAATCAGGAGGTACAAGCGTTCATCTCTTCGACCGGCATGTCACTGGATCAGCTGCGCGGCACAGGCAAAATCTGCCTTGGCGTGGGCTATCGCACGGACAACATGTCCGTGGCGCTTGGCTCGGCCTTGCTGCTTGTCGGTGTGGGCGAGGGGGCTTACGCCGAGCTTGTGGGCCACCACCTGATGCGTGGCTATGGCGTTGCGCCTTCCCGGGCGATGGCCAATGAGTGGTTCGATCGCAGCTTCAACGCGCTTTCGGGCGGCGTTGTGCCTGTCTTCAATCCCGGAGAGCCGGGTCGTACTGCCCTGCTGCAGCAGGCTGTCGCCCAGTCGAACTGAACACTCCACGCCTGTGAAAGGCGCATCAGACCGGCCTTTTGCCAAAGGCCGGTTTTTTGCATCCCACGTCAGAAAACCTCTTTTCTTCGTGCCTTGGCTTCGCTACATGCCTGTCACACCAAGTCAGACAGTGCGGTCGTGGCGGAATTGGTAGACGCGCAGCGTTGAGGTCGCTGTGGGGTAACACCCGTGGAGGTTCGAGTCCTCTCGACCGCACCAACTAATTTAAAAAAATTTCTATAAAATCAGAACGTTATCCGGGATAATGGCAATTATATCCCCCATTTAATCCCCCGTTTTTCTGACGGTAAGCCGCCCATCGAGCCTTCTGTGCCGCCACTATCCGCGCGCGACCTTCGTCCGTCTTGGGTCCAGTGCTAAGGCCGCCGTGAAAATGGCACCTATCCCGCCCAGGTTCGAACTTGGAACGGCACGGCTGGCTCTTCCGGGTCTTGGCACCGCAGACGACGCGACCATAGGCTATACGTCCACACATGACACCACCCGAGGGTGGCCCGGTGGGTCTGAGCTTGTTCGGTGCTCCGCTGCAGGACCGGCAACTGATCGCGCTGGCGGAGGCTGCCGGGCTTGGCGGGGCCTTCTAGTCCGGCTTGGGGATGGCGTCGCAGCTGAGGCAGTAGTCGAAGATATCGCCAGCTTGCGTCAGCCAGATGTCGTCGCGATGGCTGCAAATATGCTGCAAGACCCCGCGCAGCGCGCGCAGCCGAAAGGGCTGGCCGACCAGATAGGGATGCAGCGCGATCCCCATGACCAGCGGCTGATGTACCGATTGCTCCAGCATCTCATCGAAGTTGTCGCGCACCATGTCGGCAAAAGCCTGCGCGCCATCCTTGCGCGCCACGATCGACGGAATGTCGTTGGCCTCCTGCGGGTAAGGAATGGACAAGAGCGGACCGTGCTTTGTGCGCATCCAGACCGGTTGATCGTCCATAGCCCAATTCAACGTGTAGCCGTAACCGGCTGCCTTCAGCAGGTCCGGGGTGGCATGGCTCTCAGCGATCCAGGGCGACAGCCAGCCCTTGGGTGGGGTGCCGTTGGCCTGTGTCAGCACCTCGGTCGCCTCCGCGATCAGGTTAGCTTCATCGGCTTCCGGCAGCACGCTTTGTCGTTCGGCATTGGTGCGCCCATGGCCCACCACCTCATCCCCGCGCGCGCTGTAGGCTGCCATCAGGTCGGGGGCGTAGTCATACATGGCGGAATTGGCGAGCACGCTGACCGGCATGTCCAAGGCATCGAACATGTCCCGCATCCGCCACGCGCCGACCCGGTTGCCGTAATCGCGCCACGCGTAATTCAGGATGTCCGGCTGTGGCCCGCCCGGGGCAAGCTCAGCCCCGAGCCTTTCGCCGAAAGCGAAATGTTCGAGGTTGAGGCCAATATACAACGCCAGCCGTTTGCCACCCGGCCATGAATAGTCCGGGCGGTTGGTGATGGCGCTGTAGTCGTAGCGCCCGTGGGTCGTCAGTTTCGTCAAAGAGGGGCCTCCGCAAGCCCGGCCTTGTCGAGCAGGATCTCTGCGCTGTCGTTCCAGACCTGTGTGCTGACGATCTTTCCGTCGCGGATGACGAAAATGTCGATACAGCGGTTGGTCTCGAACGTGCTTCCATCCTTCCACTCGCCGAAAAGGTAGCCGGTATTGTAGACATGCACGTCACCGCTCTCCGGGTCCAGTGCTGCGTCGGTGCGCAGGAATTTCTTTTTCACCCACGCATAGCGCTTGGCATTGAACGCCGTGCAGTCGGCTGGAGCGGAGAACTGCCGCCCACCCGTGAAGGTGAGGGTGAGGCCGTCGGCGACATAGTGTGCAGCCCCTTCCGGGTCGGGCACCATCGAGCGCTCGAGATAGGCTTCCACGATGGCTTTTGCGGCGGCGACGGGATCAGTGCGAATATCCATGCTTTCTCCTTTGGGCAGAGTGCTGAGACGAAACATGCGCCCCGGAGCGGTCCGGAGCGCATGCTGGCGTCGTCAGTCTGGTTCAGTTGATGATGACTTCGAGCTTGCGCTCTTCGACCGGGGGCAAGAAGGAACGGTCGAAGATTTCGGAAGCCTCCGGCAGGGTGTCGAGACCGTAGCCTTCCGCAATCAGCGCGATGGAGCGGGTCAGACGGGCGTCCACCAAGTCGCCGATACCGGTTTCCGCCGTTTCGGGGTGGTTCATGAGCTTGGTCAGCGCGAATTCGAGGCGGGCACGTTCAAGATCGGGGTTGACGAGGTTGTCGAAGGCCACAATCGCTTCGACCGCGTCATCTTGGTTCTTGGTGATCTCCATGGTCGCCTTGGTCACGGCGCGCACGAGCCCCGCCACGGCCTCGGGGTTTTCGGCCAGCAATTCACGAGAGACCATCATGCCGTTTGAATAGAGGTCCATACCGTAATCTTCATAGTTCAGCCAGGTGAAGTCTTCCGCCGGATCCTTGCGGTTGGCGATCAGGTTGAACCAGCTGGACACGGTGAAGGTAATGGTTGGCGAACCCCTGCAGGCCGACCTGAGCCAGCAGCGCATGAACCCTGTCACGGTAAGCACCTGTCTTGTCCTGCC
>NZ_JBASXK010000130.1:0-33698 GCF_049276915.1 Aestuariivita sp.
ACCACCTGCCGCATGCCAAGCTGGCGCAGGGAAAATGGCCGCCCCGGCTGACGGCTCAGGCGCTGAAAGCAGCCCGAAATCCAGACCGGCACTTTGAAATGATGCAGGCCCTGCATGGCCGGGCCGCAGAGGTTCCACAGGCGCTTGACGCCCTGAGCGAAACCTTGACACAGGCCGGCGTGCGCATGGGAAGCCATGATGAAAAAACCCCCCAAGAGCGCGCAACCTGGCGCGCACGCGGAGTCCGGATTTCAGAATTCCCCGAAACAAGAGAAGCTGCCGAAGCCGCGCGGCAGGGTGGGGACGGCATCGTGCTGGGCGCGCCCAACCTGGTGCGGGGGGGCTCGCACAAGGGAAATGTCAGCGCGCTGGATCTGGTCAGCATGGGGCTGTGTGATGCGCTGGCGTCCGACTATCACTATCCCAGCTTGCGCCGCGCGGCACTTTTGCTGAAAAACTCGGGTGTTCTGTCGCTGGGCGAGGCGTGGCGACTGGTCTCGGAAGGGCCGGCCCGTCTGTTGGGTCTGACGGATCGCGGGCAGATCGCTCCGGGTTTGCGCGCCGACCTCGCGATCCTTGATGCCGACACAGAACGCGTTGCTGCCACGATGGCAGGGGGGCGCTTCAGCTATCTCAGTGGCGACATCGCCGCGCGGCTGTTCGGATAGCTCTCAGCGGATCACGCGGTTCACATGGCCCATCTTCCGCCCGTGCTTCACTTCGGCCTTGCCATAGAGGTGGATGGCCGTATCCGCATTGCGGGCCAAGCCGGGCACACGATCCATATCCTCACCGATCAGGTTCTCCATCACGACGTCGGCATAGCGTTGCCCGTCCCCCAAAGGCCAGCCAGCCACGGCGCGGATATGCTGTTCGAACTGATCCACGGTGCAGCCATTCTGCGTCCAATGTCCCGAGTTATGCACGCGCGGGGCGATTTCATTCACGATCAGACCGCCAGGTGTGACAAACAGTTCGACCCCCATCACGCCCACATAATCAAGCGCATTCAGGATGTTGGCCGCCAGCAGTACCGCATCCGTTCGTTGCGAGGCGGATAAACGCGCAGGTACGGTCGTGCTGCGCAAAATGCCGTCGCGATGTACGTTCTCACCGGGATCAAAGCTGGCCACCGATCCATCACGTCCGCGCGCGGCAATGATCGAGACTTCATGCGAGAATTCCACAAAGCCTTCCAGAATTGCCGGTGCGCCTGACATGGCCTCGAACGCGTCCGCAGCCTCGGTCAGATCGTTGATGCGCACCTGCCCTTTACCGTCGTAGCCAAACCGGCGTGTCTTGAGGATTGCCGGTGTGCCCATCGCAGCCAGCGCGCTTTGCAGCCCGCCTAGGTCCGAAATATCTGCATATGGCGCGGTTTTCAGGCCCAGCCCCTGCAAGAACGCCTTTTCAACCAGCCGGTCCTGGCTGACGCGCAGCGCTTCGCGCGCCGGGTGGATCGGGCGATGCGCTTCCAGTACATCCAGCGCGTCTGTCGGGATGTTCTCGAACTCGTATGTTATGACATCGACGCTGGCGGCAAATCGCTCCAACGCTGCGACATCCTCATATGCGGCCGTTGTGACCCTGTCTGTAACCTGACCGGCAGGTGGTCCGGCCCCCGGTTCATAGATATGTGTTTTCAGCCCAAGACGGCTGGCCGCCACAGACAGCATGCGGCCCAACTGACCGCCGCCCAGTATTCCGATCACCGCGCCGGGGGCGAGCATATCAGTCATCTTTTCCCTCCAACCGGGCACCGATTGCGTCCAGCATGTCCTGCAGCATCTTATGCGCCTGACCGGTGCGCAGCGCATCCGTCATTTGCAGGCTGAGTGTCCCATCAGTTGCCAAAGCATCACGGTCACGGACCAGAGCGCCCGCGCCGTTCTTGTTCATGCCGTGCAGAAAACCTGCCAGCAGTTGTGTCGTATGAAACCCGGACGAGGCGGCGTTGCGGCTTTGCTTTCCCAGCCAGTCGGCACCCGTGGCCATCAGGTCAAAAAGGCCGGTGCCGATGACGCTGATCCGACTCATTCTTCGGGGCTTTCCGGGATCGACTCCGACAGGGCCGCGCGCCACGCGTCCAGACGTGATCCCAGAGCGTCGTCCGACGTCGCCAGAATGCCGGCAGCCATCAGGCCTGCATTGGCGGCACCGGCTGCGCCGATCGCCATGGTCGCCACCGGATATCCCTTTGGCATCTGAACGATGGAATACAAGGAATCGACACCAGACAGTGCCTTGGTCTGCACCGGCACGCCGATCACGGGTATGCGGGTTTTCGACGCCATCATGCCGGGCAGATGCGCAGCACCTCCGGCCCCGGCAATGATCACCTTCAACCCGCGGCCTGCCGCAGTGCGCCCATAGTCCCACAACCGGTCAGGCGTGCGATGAGCGGACACGATGCGCGTTTCATACCGCACGCCAAGCTCGTCCAGAATGAGGGCCGCTTCTTTCATGGTTGGCCAGTCAGACTGGCTTCCCATGATGATACCCACCGATATGTCGGACATATGTGCCTCGCGTCCTACTCGCCAAAAGAGCCGGCACTATAGCCAAATCACCCGCTCAGGCAATGATGTCCGGTGTCAGCATGTCTTCTATCAGGGCAATCTTGTCCTTGAGGCGAAGTTTCTGCTTTTTCAGGCGCTTGATCGTCAGTTGATCGGACACGCCACGCTCTTGCAGAGCTGCGATCGCCTCGTCCAGATCCCGGTGCTCGCGTTTGAACACTTCCAGTTCAACGCGCAGAACGTCCTCGGTTTTCATGGCGAAATCATGGGGCGCATTCATGGTCAAAGCTCGATTCGGGGCTATGGCTTAGGGGGTCAAGAATACTGATTAATCTTGAGTCCGCCTACCCCTTGTTATCCATGGGTTTTCTTCCCATATTCTTAATCAATGCGGTTGCCATAACGGGACTGCCCTGATCGTCGCTTTTGGATTTGAAGGACGAGGACATGACAAAACTGACTCTGGGCTCATACCCGAACTTGCTGGGATTTGAGCAACTTGAACGCCTTCTGGAACGCACCGCAAAGTCGGGCAATGAAGGCTATCCTCCTTTCAATATCGAACAGACCTCGGAGCATTCCTATCGCATCACGCTTGCCGTGGCCGGGTTTGCCGAAGTGGATCTGGCGATCACGGTCGAGGATCGCCAACTGGTGATCCGGGGACGTCAAAGGGATGACAACGACGGGCGGATCTTCCTGCATCGCGGAATCGCGTCACGTCAGTTCCAACGCACATTCGTGTTGGCGGACGGTGTCGAAGTCGGTGAGGCGATCATGGAAAACGGACTTCTCCATGTCGATCTGACCCGCGCCGTCCCGGAAACCGTTGTGCAAACGATCAATATCAGGAAGGGGTAAGAGCAATGAATACACCTTATGACTTCAAGGATCTGGGTGAAAAGATCGTGTATGTCAAAGCCGTGCAGGTCGCTGATCTGCCACAGGAAGTGCAGGACTCAGCCGATGGTCTGGTCCAGCTTTATGCGGTGCATGACGCGGATGGTCAGCAGCTTGCGCTGGTTGCGGATCGCAAACTGGCCTTTGTGCTGGCACGCCAACATGACATGACACCGCTTACGGTGCATTGACCGCTTATGGGGCACAGCTTTCCCGTCGATTGGGTGGATGCGTTCACGGATCGCCCCTTTGGCGGGAATGGCTGCGCCGTCGTTCATGGTGGTGCCGTTCTTGATGCAGAGACGGCGATGCGCTTCGTACGTGAGACGTCGCTTGTCGAATGCACCTTTACCGGTCCCTCCGACGTCGGCGATCTGCGCGTTCGGTATTTCCTGGCCAGCCGTGAAATCCCATTTGCCGGACATCCCACGATTGCCACTGTTGCGGCCCTCGCCGCGCGGGGGCTGATCGCCGGAGACAGTGTCGTTCTGGAAACCGGTGCCGGTCTGGTTCCGGTCACGATAAAAGATGGGCTCTACCAGATGACGCAGGTTGCCCCCACCTTCGGGGCAAGACCACCCGTCGAACTGGTGGCCCGCGCCGTCGGTCTGGAGGCCGACGATATCCTCTGCGCGCCACAGCTTGTCTCGACCGGATTGCCTTTCGTGATCACGGTCCTGCGCTCCAAAGAGGCGCTGCGCCGTGCAAGGGTAAACCCGGAAGACCTGGCGCGGTTGTGCCGCGCTTTGGGCCATGATGACACCGACCTGATGGAGCCCTTTCTTGTCACTCTCGAGGGTGAGACAGATGCGGGCGATACGTTCTGCCGGCTTTTGCTTGCGCCACCCAGCCCGGCCGAAGACCCGTTTACCGGATCGGCGACCGGAGCCATGGCGGCCTATCTCTGGGCACAGGGTCTCATGGAGAAAGACAGCTTTTGCGCCGAGCAGGGCCATTGGATGGGCCGGCCCGGTCAGGCGCAGGTCACGCGGATTGGGCCGGCAGAGGCGATGACAGGCATATGTGTCGCGGGCCGCGCATGGCGTCTGATGTCGGGTGAACTTCATCTTTGAGCATGCATTGCAGCGCGCGCATTTTCGAGTATAGGTGAACCACGCAACAGGACGCAGTCAAATGTCAGAGCCCGCCATTGCCATTCTGCCCTATGGCATGTCGCTGGGCCCGAAACAGGCGAAACTATCCCTGGATCAGCTGACATGGCCGCTTGGGCATCCCGCGCATCTCAAAGATGGTACGCTTGCGGATCTGGGCAAAGATGATCACCTGATTGCCTATCCCAAGACCAAAATGCATGTGCTGCCCTCGTTTGGGACAAAAGCGCAGATATCTCTGATCATGGGGGAGCCGTCCTTCATCCACGCCCGGCATCTGGCTTTGTTGCGGGTCACCTATCGGCGGTTCTTCAGAATTCTCAGTTTCAACGAAGACCTCTTGGCGCAAATTCCCAATGGTATCTTCTTTCCGTTCGGCACGACATGGGTGCCCGAGTGGCGTTCGCTTGATACCACCAAGACCAAGGCGATGTCGCTTATCGCCTCGGCCAAGCAAGATACGCAAGGCCATCGCCTGCGCCACAGCATGGTGGAAAAAGTGCGCAAAAGCGGGCTGGATGTTGATGTGATGGGGCGCGGCTATATCCCGTTTGCGGACAAGGCCGACGGGCTGGCACCCTACAGGTTTTCGATCGTGATCGAGAACATGCGCGAAAACAACTACTTTTCGGAAAAGCTTGTGGACGCCGTGCTCTGTAACACGGTGCCGATCTACTGGGGCTGCCCGAATCTCGACCGCTTCATCGATACACGCGGGATCATCCAGTGTGACAGCGAAGAGGCGATGATGAACGCAGTATCTTCGATCACCCAAGCGGAGTATGACGCGCGTCTGCCGTTCCTGAAAGAGGTGCAGCCGACGCTTGATGCGTTCTGTGATCTGGAAAAGCGCGCCGCAGAGGCAATTCGCGACGCGCTTTGATATGTCCCTTGGCGATCAGCCTGCGATCAGCCCCAGGCTCTCCAGTTTGAGCAAGACCTGGTGGGCACAGTTGTCGACATCGACATTCTCGGTTTCCACGCGCAACTCGGGGTTTTCGGGCACATCATAAGGGTCGGAGATCCCGGTGAACTCCTTGATCTTGCCCTCCCGCGCCAGCTTGTAGAGACCCTTGCGATCGCGCCGCTCGCATTCTTCCAGCGACGTCGCGACATGGACTTCGACGAAGGCACCGAACTCCTCGATCTCTTCGCGCACCGCGCGGCGTGTCGAGCCGTAGGGGGCGATGGGCGCGCAGATGGCGATCCCGCCATTCTTGGTGATTTCCGAGGCGACATATCCGATCCGGCGAATGTTGAGATCGCGGTGCTCCTTGGAGAAACCCAGTTCGGACGACAGGTTCTTGCGCACGATGTCGCCGTCCAGCAGCGTCACGGGGCGGTCGCCCATTTCCATCAGCTTGACCATCAGCGCGTTGGCGATGGTCGACTTGCCCGATCCCGAAAAGCCGGTGAAGAACACGGTGAACCCCTGTTGCGAGCGGGGCGGATAGCGGTTGCGCAACTGGCTGACGACCTCGGGGAACGAGAACCATTCGGGGATTTCCAGGCCCTCGCGCAGACGGCGGCGCAGTTCTGTGCCCGAGATGTTGAGCACGGTATCGCCCTCACGCACCTCATCGGCAGGCTCGTATTGCGCGCGTTCCTGAACAAACACCATATGTTTGAAATCGACCATTTCGATGCCCATTTCATCCTGGTACTTGCGGAACAGGTCCTGTGCCTCATAGGGCCCGTAGAAATCCTCTCCGGCCGAGTTCTTTCCCGGGCCGGCATGGTCCCGTCCCACGATGAAATGCGTGCAGCCGTGGTTCTTGCGGATCAGCCCGTGCCAGACCGCCTCACGCGGGCCAGCCATGCGCATTGCCAGGTTCAACAGGGACATCGACGTGGTCGCCGCCGGGTATTTGTCCAGAACGGCCTCATAGCAGCGCACGCGAGTAAAGTGATCGACATCGCCGGGTTTGGTCATGCCGACAACCGGATGGATCAGCAGGTTGGCCTGCGCCTCCTTGGCGGCGCGAAAGGTCAGTTCCTGATGTGCGCGATGCAGCGGGTTGCGGGTCTGGAATGCCACGATACGCCGCCAGCCCAGCTTGCGGAAAAACGCGCGCAACTCATTGGGCGTGTCGCGCCGGGCGCGGAAATCATAATGCACAGGCTGCTGAATGCCGGTCACGGGGCCGCCCAGATAGACCTTGCCTGCGTGATTGTGCAGATAGTTCACCGCCGGGTGCGCGTCGTCATCCGCCCCAAACACCATCTCGGCCTCGCGTGCCTTGTTGGGAACCCAGCGATCGCTGATCGTCATGGTGCCAAGGATCACACCTTCCTGATCGCGCAGCGCAATGTCTTCTCCCATCTCGAGGCTCTCGGCAAAGGCCTCATCCACATCCAGCGTGATCGGTATCGGCCAGAGCGTGCCATCGGCAAGCCGCATGGTCTCGACAACGCTGGTATAGTCTTCCTCGCTCAGAAAACCCTTGAGCGGGTTGAACCCACCGTTCATCAACAGCTCCAGATCACAGATCTGGCGGGGGCTCAGATCCCAGCTCTTGAGATTGCCCGCCTCGACTTTCAGCTTCTGCGCTGACTCGTAGGACACATAAAGCTCGGGGATCGGGGCAAGGTTTGCCAGCATTGTCATGGTACGATGTTCACTTTGTTCTTTGTTACGGGCAGGCACGATACGTGAGCGGCGCTTTTCCATGAACCGGATTCAAAGTCTAGAGAACCGAAGTCAGTTCCGGAAAAAAGGGTAAACCTGTTGCAATTTCCCGCTCAGTTGGAACGTCTGTTCGCGGTCAGGCCGGTTGCACAAAACGCCCGACTTCACGCGCTGAAAGCGCTTCGACTTCAGCCAGATCCCTGATAGCCAGCGCCTCCACGGGCGCATCGACGCCGCGCAGCTCAAGCGTGATGAAGCTGTGTGAACTTGTCTCAACGCCTGCGCTGTCCAGCAAGGCTCTGGTGGCCAGCAGGGGTACACCCAGTTCTTTGGTCTTGGCCTCCAGCCGGCTGGCCGTGTTGACCGCATCACCGATGATCGTGCGCGGTGCGCGCCCGGCACCGATCTCACCCAGAACCACGTCGCCCAGATGCAGGCCGATGCCGATACGTACCGGGGGTGCGCCTTCCTGTTCCAAACCCTGATTGAACTGCTCAAGCCCTGTTCCGATGCCCGAGGCCGCCGCAAGAGCCGCGCGCGCAGACGTGGCCTCATCCACGGTTTCAAATACCGCCAGCAAGCCATCCCCAAGATACTTGTCCACCGTGCCCCCGGCATTCGTTATGGCCGGGACGATTGCATCAAAGAAGCGGTTGAGCAGAAACACGACATCATAAGGCAACTGGCCGGTGGTGCGCGCAGTAAAGCCCCGCATGTCCAGAAACAGGATGGCCAGTCTGCGCTCTACACCCTGACTGGCGTGGGCGCGGCGGCGGCTTCCATCGGGTTGAAAGACGCGAAACACGCTGAGCGGCTCTATGGGCCGGATCTGACAGGCCAGCCTTGTGCCGGGTGGCGCGCCGACAGCCGCCAACGATCTGGCCTCGGCAGCCGAGGCTGGGTGCAGGTTTTCGGCCCCCTCTGCGATGACGACGCGGCAGGTCGTGCAGCGGCCCTTTCCGCCGCACAGGGAGGTATGCGGCACACCTCGGGCTCGTGACATCTCAAGCAGTGTCAGCCCCTTGGGGGCCGCAATTTTCGGACCGTCCACATAAGAGATGCTGACGGATTGACGCCCCCGCCACAAACGGCGCAGCCCATAGATCGCCGCACTCAGCCCGATCACAAGCCAGACAAGTTTCAGCGCATATTCCTTCCAGTCGATCAGCACGGCAAAGGCGGGCGCATCGGGCCAATTGTAGCTTCGCAGCAAAGCCTGCGCCTGATCCGCATCTCCGAATGCCTCGGCGATGCGGCGGCCTTCGGCGACAAATCCCGCCAGTGCGAAACCCGGAACCAGCACTGCAAGAGCAATCAGCCAGGGTTGCGACCTTCGCCACCAGCTCTGGCCGCGCAACCAGACATGCAACCCGATACAGCCATGGATCCAGACCACCAACAGCAAAGCCGATTGTGTCCAGGCCGATGCGCTCCCCCAGATCAGACCGATGAGATACCCGTATTGGTCATTCACCCCGAACCATTCATGTGCTCCGCGGGTAAAGATAATGTGGGTGATCAGAAAGAACGGTATCGTCAACCCGAAGGCAAGCTGGACCGCCTCGCGCAGCGGCATGCGCAATGTTCCGCGCCCCACCAGAGCGCTTACTGCAAGCGCCGCATGGATAAGCAAGGCACCATAGAGCAGGATCGTCCCGACAAGAGAGCGCGAGATTGCCTGGCGGCTCTCCCGCATCACGTCCATCGCAGCGGGTGAAAACAGCCCCATACCGATGTTCAGAAAGTGAAACAACGCATATGTCAGCAGGATCAGGCCCGACACGATCCGTGTCCGGGTCACCCAGTTTCCCCGCCAAAGTGAGCTTGTTGCCTGCGCCACAGCCATCCTCACGAACCGGAAGCCGACAGGTGCCCGGTCAATCGTCCGTATCTCGAAACGCCGGCTACGTCGTGGCGCAGACCAGACTCAGATCGGATCACTCTGCGGCCAGATCGGCCATGTCTTCCTGTTCGGCCAGAAACCGCTCCGCTTCCAGCGCGGCCATGCAGCCCATACCGGCACTGGTGACGGCCTGACGATATTTGTGATCGGTCAGATCGCCTGCAGCAAAGACGCCAGGGATCGAGGTTTCGGTGCTGTCGGGCTTGGTCACGACATAGCCGCCCATGTGGGTTTCCAGAACGTCCTTGACCAGTTCGTTGGCAGGAGCGTGGCCGATGGCGACGAACACGCCTTTTGCCGCGATCTCGTGGATCTCACCGGTTTTGACGTTCTTGACCCGCACGGCCTCAACGCCCAAAGGCGCGTCCGTGCCGATGACCTCTTCGAGTTGATGAAACCACAGCGTCTCGATCTTGGGGTTCTTGAACAGCCGATCCTGCAGGATCTTTTCAGCACGCAACGAGTCGCGGCGATGGATCAGTGTCACCTTCGAGGCGAAATTGGTCAGAAACAGCGCTTCTTCCACGGCGGTGTTCCCGCCGCCGATCACCACGATCTCCTGACCGCGATAGAAGAACCCGTCACAGGTGGCACAGGCGGAGACGCCAAAGCCCTTGAACTTCTCTTCCGAGGGCAGGCCCAGCCATTTGGCGCGCGCACCGGTCGCGAGGATGACCGCATCCGCAGTATATACCGTGCCGCTGTCGCCGCGTGCTTTGAACGGCCGCTCGCTGAGATCGAGGTCGGCAATGATATCTCCGATGATCTCGCAACCCATGGCCTTGGCATGCGCTTCCATCCGGACCATCAGATCGGGGCCTTGAACCTCGGTGTCGCCCGGCCAGTTCTCGACCTCGGTTGTGGTGGTCAACTGACCGCCCGGCTCGATACCTTGCACAAGCAACGGCTCCAGCATGGCGCGGCTGGCGTATACACCTGCTGTATATCCTGCGGGACCTGACCCGATAATCAGAACCTTCGTGTGGCGCGTGTTGCTCATGAGTGCCCCCAAATGTCGCTGCGGCGATTCCGTCTTGCCGCTCCTGAACCGATATAGCGACCTGATCAGCGCGCTTAAACCCCTTGAAACACCGCGTCCCGGCGGCGTGAGCACCTGTGGTTCGATTAATTCGGTTGCATGTCGCGCAAATATTATTGCGCGGCTGTGAAATATAATTGCGCACAGCTTGCGCGTTGGTATAACAATCGCCAAGCCGGGGGAGCGCAGATGGCCACAACAAAACTTGATGAGATTGACCGGAAGATCCTTGCAGAATTGCAGGCTGACGGGCGTATGACTAATGTCGAACTTGCCAGACGTGTCGGTATTTCGGCACCACCTTGCCTGCGCCGGGTGCGCACGCTTGAAGAAGCTGGATACATTCGCGGGTATCACGCTGATGTGGATGCGCGCGAGTTGGGCTTTGAAGTGCAGGTCTTTGCGATGGTCGGTCTGCAAAGCCAGGCACAAGGCGATCTGAGCGCATTCGAAGCCGCCTGCCGCAGTTGGCCGCTGGTTCGCGAGTGCCACATGCTGAATGGCGAGGTGGACTTTATCCTGAAATGCGTCGCACCGGATCTGTCGAGCTTTCAGAACTTCCTGACCGGAGAGCTTTTGACAACGCCCAACGTTGCCAGTGTCAAGACGTCACTGGTGATCCGCGCGGCCAAGGACGATCCCGGTGTGCCCTTTGACGTGCTTGAGGATCGACTGAGCAAACAGGCCTAGGCGGCTGTCGCACCATCTATCGGATCAGGTTCGCGCGGATACACCATCGGTCCGAAATCGGTGATATGGTCGATCTGCGGAAACAGCTTCATGAAAAGCTCCCGCATGGCGGGCCCCAGATCACTCAGCGCCGCATGGCCGGGGTGATAGCTTTCAAAGGTCAATCCACCGATTCGGATCAGCGCATGCACGTCCAGACACAGGTGGAACATCTCGACGGGCGAGGGGGGGCGCAGCCGCGTGATCTGAACGCCATCCTCAAATGATGCCAGGGTTGTCAGGGTCTGCCGGGAGTGCCCCGGAACGCGTGCCGAGGGTCCGGCGACCATATGTGACAGCGGACGCGACATGCCAAAGGCATCGGGCATGATCCGATACAGTGGCACTTCGGGCAGGTTACCTGGTGCGGATGCGGGCACCAATGTGGTTGTTCCGATCCAGGTGATCGGTTTCGCGCTCCCGTCTGCCGTTACGATGTGATCGCCGGGCAGCAGATCTTCGATCGCGACAGGGCCGGTTTGCGTGGACAGCAACGTGCCTCGGGCAAAGGCACAGAACGCACGTTCAAACAAAGGCATGGCGGGAATCAGGAAGCGGGTGTTCTGAATCTCGCCGTTTGCATCAAGCCAGCTTGCCTTGCATGGCCTGAGTTGCGGGCGTTTGCCGCTCGGCAAGACCTCGGTGACCGAGTGTATTGCTGTTGCATGTCCCTCGACAGCTCGAGGTACGGGGGCGCGCCAATTCATTTCGTATACCCTTTTTACCAGGGTCACATTCGCGTCGGCCCCCACCGACAACGACAAATGGACATACCACTTAATATCAAAGGGAATGCCCGAAAGAGTGCGGTATTGTCAAAGTTTCGCGGACATTGGATCGCGCAGCCGCATCAATCTGACTGACCACAGCGGAACTGTTTTCGATTTGCAGGAAAATCCTGCCACATTCCGATTCGAGACATGCTGTCGACTGCATGGGCGCAGGACAACGAAAAACCCCGCTCCTGCAACCGGAACGGGGCTGTGTACGAGGTCTTTGGGGAGGTCGTATCGCGCAGGGTACGCGGTATCAGGCCGAAGCCATCTTCTGACGTGGGGCCAGAGCCACCGCTGCGCTGCGACGCAGGATCGTCTTGCGACGGCTGGTGCCGCGGCTCCAGGGCATCTCGGTTTCGTCGGCTTTCGCGGTTGCGATCACGGATTTGATAAAGCGGCTGCGTACGGTCATGGTCTGTCTCCTGCTCATGGCCAATGATCTGGCCTGTTTGTCTGTGTTGAGATCACAATGACCTTGGTTTTGGGCCGTGATTGGACCGAATTGGGAAAAATGAACTTAAACGCCAGAAAAATTCTGATCAAATGGGGCAGATCCTGTCGATCAGCTTAAGTGATTGAATATACGTTAAAAAATTGGAGCGCGTGAACAATCCACCTGAATCTGCGGAGATTGTTTCCGTTCAATTGTGGCAAGGACCATGGCGGCTTTGCCTCATTCTGGCCCTGAAGGCGTAACGCTCAGAGACGAATGGCAGAAATCAGACGCCCATAGTCGGCCTCGCCCACATGGGTGCTGCGCCGGTAGGAGAAGAAACGGTCAGGGTCGCAATAGGTGCAATGGCCGGTCCAGGTGGCCGTGCCCACGCCCGCGCTGCGCAGGCGATGCAAACCATAGGCGGGCAGGTCGAACTGGTATCGGTCGCCCTCGCCATTTGCGAAAAAGCGCGCGTTCGCGGGCTCCGCGGCCAGAAAGTCATCCAGGAACTCCGGGCCGACCTCATAGGCGCGCTGACTGATTGATGGGCCGATCGTCGCCGCAATCTGCGTGCGCTGGGCCCCCAGCGCCTCCATTGCCTCGATCGTTGCCTCCAGCACACCATCCAGCGTCCCGCGCCATCCTGCATGCGCCGCTCCGATGACGCCGGCCTGCGCATCCGCAAACAGAACCGGCTGACAATCTGCCGTCAGAACCGACAGAGTAAGACCGGGCGTATTCGTGACCAGCGCGTCGGCCTTTTCGCCCCCGTCGCCATGGCCCGAGACCGTGATCACATCGGCGGAATGGATCTGGTGCACACCGATCAGCCCCTCGGTGCCCATCGCTTCGGCCACCCGCGCGCGGTTGATTTGGACGATTTCGCTCTGATCCGAAGAGCCCGCTCCACAGTTCAGTCCTGAGAACACGCCGCTGGACGCACCGCCTTTGCGGGTGAAAAACCCGTGTTTCAGTGGCAAGAGCGTATCTGATGTCAGGATCTCAAGAGTCATGGGTCCAGTCCGGGTGGCGGTCTGTGGCCTTGGGGATAGAGTCCAAGCACTTTGAACAGGTTTCCCATTTCCTCGGGGTGCGTCAACCTGCGATGTGCCATGATCAGTCGATCACGTGCCGTTCCGGCCAATCGCTGCGCGAGGGTATTGGCGCGTTCGGTGATGCCAAGACGCTCCAGAAACACGCCTTGAGGTATGACGCGACTGAAGGGGCAGGGTGCGGCTTGTGCCAGTGCTTCGAAATCCACATGGGCGGTCAGATCGGCCTCGCCGGGTGTGGCCAGCGGATCGACCGGCGCATGTCGCTGCAGGGCCTGCAACGTGTCCCCAAGGGATCGCCAGTCGCCATAATCGATGATCAGCGCGGCACCGCCATGCTGTGCAATCCGGCGGCCTATGGCGTCCATGGCCGGGGCTGCGGCGGGACAATCCTCGATCAGATCACCCTCCCGGGTATCGTCAAGCCGATGCGCCAGTGCGGGCTGACCCTGCGCCGGGGCAAGCCCAAAAATTAACGCGCCATCCTTCACCCCGACCTGTCGTTCACGCCACAAGCGGCCCTCGCGCTGGAACTGGCGGATGGGCAGGGCATCAAAAAACTCGTTGGCGACAAGGAACAACACAGCGTCCGGCAAATCCGCCAATGAGTCGATCCAGCGTGGCGCGTGGGCGTTCAATGCGTCGGCCTGCACCGCGCGCAACGCAGGCGAGGCTTCAACCAGCACCAACTCGGCGGCCTCGTGGAATCCCGGAACGGCTGCGGTCGCACGCAAGGCATCAGCCATCAAGGTACCACGACCCGGACCAGCTTCGGCCAGCGTGAACGGGGTCGGGCAGCCCTGATCCATCCAGGACTGCGCCAGCGACAAGCCGATCAGTTCCCCGAACATCTGACTGATTTCCGGAGCGGTGATGAAATCGCCGGCAACCCCCAGAGGATCACGGGTCGTGTAATAGCCATATGTCGGGTGAAGCAGGCATGTGCCCATGTATTCGGTCACGCTCATTGGCCCCTGCGCTGTGATGCGGGCGATCAGATGATCGCGCAGGCTCATGCTGGTTTGCGCGCTGAACGTATCAGCCACACTCCCAGCAGGATCATCGGGATGCACAGGATCTGACCCATGGTCAGGCCATAGCCGCCGACCTGAAGCGCAAGTCCCAGCGGGTTGCCTGCCGAGACGAACTGGGCATCCGGCTGGCGCACGAACTCCACGGCAAACCGCGCCACGCCATAGCCGGCAAAAAACACGCCGGCGATCAGACCCGGGCGATGCAGCGCGCCGCGACGCCAGACAAGCCAGAGCATCAACGCTCCGAGAATCAATCCCTCAAGCAGCGCCTCATAAAGCTGCGAGGGATGGCGGGCACAGAGCGTCAGCACACCGGGGCAATCCTGCGCGGCTGCGCCGGGAAAGATGACACCCCAGGGCAGATCCGTCGGTCGCCCCCAAAGCTCTGCATTGATGAAATTCGCGATCCGGCCGAACAACAGACCCGGGGGCACACAAAGCGCGATCAGATCCGCGGCGCTGCGCCGGTTCAACCCGTATCGACCGGTGTAAAAATATGCGCAAGCCACCACCCCGAGAAGCCCGCCATGAAAGGCCATGCCGCCTTGCCAGACCATCAGGATCTGCCCGGGATTCTGAAGGTAATAGGCGGGCTGATAAAACAGAACGAACCCAAGGCGACCGCCAAGAATGATGCCCAATATCGCCCATGTCAGGAAGTCATCCACCTGCTCGCGCGTCATCACGCCGACGCCACCGGGCCAGAGGCTGTCAGTGCTGACGGCGCGGTGGGCGAGGTGCCAGGCCACCATAATACCGGCGATGTAAGCCAGCGCGTACCAGCGCAATGCAAATTCGAACGACCCGATGCTGATCGTGAACAGCTCGGGCGAGATATCTGGGAAAGTGAACACAGCCTGCATGGGCGTCAGTCAACAGAGGCAGCCGGTGAAGTCAACACAACGCGCGATGAACCTTGCCTCCCCGCCCTGTGATCCCCATATAAGGCGGAACGCAAGGAGACTTCAGATGCAGACCCGCAACAAGATCATGGACGACATTTCCCAGCTGATGACCAACGCCATGGGCGTGGCCCAAGGCGCGCGGGAAGAGGCTGAAACGGCGATGAAATCCATGATTGATCGCTGGCTGGCGGATCGCGATTTCGTCACGCGCGAAGAATTCGAAGCCGTACGCTCGATGGCCCAAAAGGCCCGTGAAGAAAATGCCGCCCTTGAAGCGCGCCTTGCCGCTCTCGAATCCAAGGGCTAGGCGTCCAGCAAGACATAACCGTTTCGCGGTATTCATCCCGGCGCGGTGCTGTTGAGCGGGGGCTTGCCCCGGCCCGAACCCGTGGTCGGGCGTGGTGCGCATAATGCGCAGAGCGCTTTGCTGTGCAAATCAAATTTCAATGACAGTGACAATATTTCGGGCACTGTTTCTGTTCATCCACAAGTTATTGCGGTTATCCCCAAAAATAGGGGTTGCCAGACGACCCTCCCCCAAGCACCATATCTAGTATGGGCACGGGGGATCGCCCCGGTCTGTAGAGCAGTCACCTAGCGCTTGAGGCTCTGCCGGTCTCGTGACGCTAGAGAGCAGTGAGGTGCATCATGGCCCTTTCCGAGCAGTATCTGGACGATGAACTCCACCCGATCGACATAGTCGAACATATCGCGGAACATCATGATTGGGATTTTGACCGTATGGGCGACGACCAGATCGCCATGGCGGTCGAGGGACAGTGGCGGACCTATTCGCTGACGCTGGCCTGGTCGGGCTATGACGAGACCCTGCGCATGGTCTGTACCTTCGAGATGGAGCCGCCTGCGGACAAGCTCCCGGCACTTTATGAACTGATGAATGCCGTGAATGACGAGTGCTGGGCCGGGGCCTTCACCTATTGGGCCGAACCCAAGCTGATGGTCTATCGCTATGGCCTCGTTCTGGCTGGTGGTCAGATTGCCAGCGCCGAGCAGATCGACACCATGATCAACGCCGCGGTTCTGAGTGCCGAACGCTATTACCCGGCCATGCAACTGCTGATCTGGGGAGACAGCACCCCCGAGCAGGCCATGCAGGCAGCCATTGCAGAGGCTTACGGGCGCGCGTAACACTCGGCCCCGAACCGAAAACGGAAGGGGCCTTTGATGGATATGGATCACGTGGCATCCCGGGGGCTTGTGCTTTTGGGATGCGGCAAAATGGGCTCGGCCATCCTTGCGGGCTGGCTGGATCGAGGTTTGCCGCCCGGCGCGGTCTGGGTGCAGGATCCGATGCCGTCCGATTGGGTGCGCGCCCAGGGCGTACATGTCAATCAGGATCTGCCAGCGGCCCCGGCCATCGTGCTGGTGGCGGTCAAGCCGCAGATGATGGGTGCGGCGCTGCCTGACATGGTGGCTTTGGGCAATGGCGAGACGGTGTTCCTGTCGGTTGCGGCCGGAACGCCGATTGCGCATTTCCAGGCGGTTCTGGGTGAGCGGACCCCGATCATCCGCGCGATGCCGAATACGCCCGCTGCCATCGGGCGCGGGATCACGGCGCTGATCGGCAATCAGTCTGCGACTGCAGCGCATCTGGATCTTGCCGAAAACCTTCTGTCTGCGGTTGGGCAGACCGTGCGCCTTCAGTCGGAATCCCAGATGGATGCCGTCACTGGCGTCAGCGGTTCGGGGCCTGCGTATGTGTTTCATCTGATCGAAACCCTCGCCGCGGCCGGTGAGGCGCAAGGGCTGCCTGCCGATTTGGCGATGCAGCTTGCCAAGGCCACGGTCGCCGGAGCCGGAGCGCTGGCTGAAACCTCGCAAGAGACACCGACCCAGTTGAGGATCAACGTCACCAGCCCGAATGGCACCACGCAGGCGGCGCTTGAGGTGCTGATGGATGAGACACGCGGCTTTCCCGCCCTTCTGAACGAGGCGGTGGCAGCCGCGACCAATCGCTCGAAGGAATTGTCGCATGGATGACATCTCATTTGACGATTTCCTCAAGGTCGATATCCGTGTCGGCCGCATCAGCCGCGCCGAACCCTATCCCGAGGCGCGCAAGCCCGCGATCAAGCTGTGGATCGATTTCGGCGCAGAGATTGGCGAGAAAAGATCCTCGGCCCAGATCACCGCGCATTATGATCCCGCAAGCCTTGTGGGCAAACAGGTTATGGCGGTGGTGAACTTTCCGCCGCGCCAGATTGGCAAATTCATGTCCGAGGTCCTTGTGTTGGGTTTGCCCGATGATGCAGGTGAGATCGTGCTGATCACCCCGGACCAGACCGTACCCCTTGGTGGAAGGATGCATTGATGAAACTGTGGTTGACCCGACCCTTGCCCGAGACCGTTGAAGCGCGCGCCCGCGCGGGGTTTGACGTCGAAATTCGCAGCTCGAACGCGCCTCTGTCGGGTGACGAGATGCGCCATGCGCTGCGCAGCTATGATATCGTCATGCCTACATTGGGTGATCGGTTTCAGGCGGATGTCTTTGCCGATGTGCCCGAGCCGCGCTGCAAGCTGCTGGCCAATTTCGGGGTGGGTTACAACCATATCGACGTGGCCGCCGCGCAGGCTGCCGGAGTGGCCGTGACGAATACGCCGGGTGCGGTGACCGATGCCACCGCCGATATCGCCATGACGCTTTTGTTGATGACCGCGCGGCGTGCGGGTGAAGGCGAGCGGATGGTGCGTGCGGGGGCATGGGCGGGCTGGCATCCGACGCAAATGCTGGGCCTGCATGTCACGGGGCGCACGCTGGGCATCGTGGGGATGGGCCGCATTGGTCAGGCGATTGCGCATCGGTGTCATTTCGGGTTCGGCATGGACGTGCGCTATGTCTCGCGCAGCGAAAAGGAGCTGCCCTTTGCGGCAACCCGTGATGCGTCTCTGGCGGAGATGGCGGGGCGATGTGATGTCATCGTCGTTGCGGTTCCGGGCGGTGCCGAGACGCATCACCTGCTGGATGCGGCCTTCTTTGCGGCGATGCAGCCCCATGCGATTTTCGTCAATATCGCGCGCGGCGATGTGGTGGATGAAAGCGCGCTGATCGCGGCGTTGAAGGCAGGGCATCTGAGCGCGGCGGGTCTGGATGTCTACGAGTACGAGCCGGCGATTCCGCCCGCCCTTCTGGAGATGGAGAACGTCACCCTGCTGCCCCATCTTGGTACTGCGGCTTTGAACGTGCGCACCGATATGGGGATGATGGTGCTGGATAATGTACAGGCCTTCGTCGAGGGCAGGGCGCTTCCCAACCGGGTTTGATCGCGCGCTTACCCGCCAAGCCCTGCTCAGGCCCGCGACAGGTCCCCGGTCGCCTCGCGCCAGTGGCGACGGCACAGCGAGACATAGGCCTCGCTCCCGCCGATCTGGACCTGCTCCCCATCGGTCAGGACGCGCCCGGTGTCATCCTTGCGCACGACCATCGTGGCCTTCTTGCCGCAATGGCAGATCGTGCGCACCTCGCGCATTTCATCGGCCAGCGCCAGAAGCGCGGCCGAGCCGGGGAACAGTTTGCCCCGGAAATCCACCCGCAGACCATAGCACATGACCGGCACGGACAGATCATCGACCGCGCGGGCCAGTTGCCAGACCTGATCATGGGTCATGAATTGTGCCTCGTCCACAAAGACGCAGGCAATCGGGCCCTGGCTCAGTCGATCGGCGATCTTTGCATAAAGGTCTGAAGATTCGCTGAACGTATCGGCCTCGGCGCTGATGCCGATGCGCGATGCGATGCGGCCGGCCCCCTCGCGATCCGCGAAATGGGCCGTCATCAGATAGGGCTCCATCCCGTTTTCACGATAGTTATGGGCCGCTTGCAGCAAGACCGTCGACTTGCCGGCATTCATGGTCGAGTAGTTGAAAAACAGTTTGGGCATGGCTGTGTCTCTAGCCAGCGCATCCTGCGCACGCAAGATTTCAGGCTGGAAAAAGTTCTCTGCCCGGGGGCAGAGACAGGTGATCCGTGACGCGACCGGGTGCCGAGGCACCCGGCCACGATACTTGTTAACAGTGTGGTTATTCACCCAAACTTGTTACTGACCCCAACGGCAACCGTTGGGATAGCCTTTGGATGCCAGCTATTATATTGGTCAATAATGGGAAAAGGTTAGCCGGTTTCCCCCGAGGCGGGGAGGGCAGTGAAGTGAATAGGGTAATGGTATGGCGGACATCTGCAGCTATCTGAAAAGGCACACCGAGGCATTGGTCAAGGACATCGGGGTAGAGACGGCCTGTGCACTGACGGGCAAGTCGAAAGCGACACTGGGGCGCTATTACTCGGAACATGATGAACATGCCGAACGTTTCATGCCCATCGACACGGTGGCGCGGCTGGAGGCGGCGGCGTCCTATCCCCATGTCACCTCGGCTCTGGCCGAGTTGAAGGGGTTGACGATGTCCCATGATGATCGTCAGCCCAATTCCGAACGCTCAGGGGGCGTGAATTCCGATGTGATCGCGCTGAGCCAGCGGTTTGCGATGTTGATGACCGAGTATCAGCAATCCATCCAGGACGGGGTGATCACGGTGAACGAGGCCAAGCGTCTTCTCAAGGAAACGGTCATGCTCCAACAGGTGCTGATCGACATGAAACTCAACCTGGAACTGGAAGGCGAAGGCACCTGATCAGGGGCGAGCGCCCCGTGTCGTGCAAAGCGCCGTTGCGCCGGTGATACACGGCTTTCGTTAAAATCCGTTTAACCCGCGCGGTTTTTCTTCAGCCGTGGCGTTTGACGATAACCGAGCCGACCGAATAGCCTGCGCCGAAGGAACAGATCACGCCCGTGTCTCCGTCTTCCATGTCATTGGAATACTTGGAGAATGCAATGATGGACCCGGCCGAGGATGTATTGGCGTAATCCTGCAGGATATTGGGCTGTTCGCCCTCATGCGGCTCCCGACCCAGCACCTTGCGCCCGATGAAGTCATTCATGGTCTTGTTCGCCTGGTGCAGCCAGATCCGTTTGAGATCATCCGCGACAATCCCCTCATCGGCCATGTGATCGGCAATGTGCTGCGACACCATGGGGAGCACTTCCTTGAACACTTTGCGCCCGTTTTGCATGAATTGCATGTCGCGCCGATCCGCCAGCCCATCAGGCCGCGAGCGGCGCAGGAAGCCGTTGTTGTTGCGGATGTTGTTCGAAAACTCGGTGGCGCAACGCGTTGATTTGATTTCGAAATAGGGGCCTGTTGCGGCCTCGGCGCGTTCGATCAGAACGGCGGTCGCGACGTCGCCGAAGATGAAATGGCAATCGCGATCACGCCATTCCAGATGCGCCGAGCAGATCTCGGGATTGACCACCAGTGCCGAGCGGATCGAGCCCGCGCGAACCATGTCGGCGGCGGCCTGGATGCCGAAGGTTGCCGAGGAACAGGCGACGTTCATGTCAAAGGCAAAGCCCTTGATCCCCAGAAGATCCTGAATTTCGATGGCGACCGCCGGATAGGCGCGCTCCATGTTGGAGGCCGCGCAGATCACCGCATCGACATCGGCGGCGGTTTTCCCGGCCTGGGCGAGGGCCTTGTTACAGGCATCCAACGCCATTTCGGCCATCACGCCGGGTTCGCTGTCATCGCGCTGACGCAACAGGGGGTGCATCACATTGGGGTCAAGAACGCCAGATTTATCAAGAACATAGCGTTGTTCTATGCCTGAGGCCTTGAGGATGAATTCCTCGGAGGAGTGGTCTTTTGCTTCGACCTCGCCGGCGGCGATGGCATCGGCGTTCTGTGCGTTCCATGCATCGGCATAGGCGTTGAACGCCTCGACCAGTTCGGCGTTGGTGATGATGGTTTGCGGGGTGAAAATGCCCGAACCCGTGATCGCCGGTTTATACATGCTGCCCCCCATTCAAACGTTTCGTGATGTGCTCAAAAATGGGGCGAAAGGTCAAGTATGATTGGCGTACACAGTGCGTACACAACCTGTACATACGCGCGGTGACCTGCGGGTTTGTTAAGCTTTGGCTGCGACCCTGGTGGCTGTGATCCAAGGAGCGCGCCGATGGACAAACCCAAACGCACCCGCCGTGAGGCCGTGCAGATGTATTACCTGACCGATGTCTATGACCGGCTGGAATTCGATCTGCATACCCTGCTGAACCACTACAAGCGGATCCCGCATGAGTGGCATGTCATCCATCGCGAACGCGACTATTCCAAGACGCGCATCACGCTGCGGGTGGATTGCGACGTGGTCAAGTTCTTCCGATCCATGGGGCCGGGATACCAGCGGCGCATGAACGACGTGATGCGCGCCTTCATGCATTGCAAACTGGCCGGGCTGATCGACGGGCCCGAGACGGTGACGGAATACCGCGACGGGCGCTGGGCGCATCGCCCACAGCCTCAGTTCGGGGATGTGGAGCGCAAGATCGACTGAGGGGCCAAATCAGACGTCATTGGCTTGGCATGTTGCGTCCTTGCGAAGCTACACTTCGAACTTGTACGGACGCAGGATTTCCACGGGTTCAACATAGGCGATGCCGGAATAGTTCCGGAAATAGGTCTCGGCGACCGCCGTGATGATTGCTTCGGCTGTCGCCTTGTCGCTGACGATGGCCTCGATCTTGACGTTGGACATGACGCCGCTGATGCCGGGTCGATTGGCGCTGCGCTTACCCCGGCTTCCCTTGCCGCCAGCATCTACATGGGTATAGCCGGTTGCGCCGCCTTTCTCGATCAGCCTGGTCACCCCTTCCAGTATCGTCCGCTCGGTGATGATAACGATCTTGGTCGCCTGATACATGATTCTAACTCCCTCACACGCCAATGATCATATCAGCCAGCACGATCCAGAGCGGGATTGAAAGGATCGCAACTGGTGTGCCCAACCCGGTCGATGTGCCCACATAGGCCGACGGGTTGGCTTCTGGTAAGGCACCGCGCAAGGTGGGCGGACCAGATATATCCGAACTCGAGGCCGCCATGACAGCCAGCAAGACCACACCGCCGCCGGAAAACCCGGTGATCTGATGTACAATCAGCCCGGCACCGAACCCGATTGCGCCATGCACCAAAGGCGCCAGCAGGCCATAAGCGACATAGGCATGGGCCACGCGCCGCAGTTCTGACAAACGTGTCCAGGCTTCCATACCCATGATCAACATCAGGATGGACAAGAGACCGCGGAACAGGATGCTGTAGAAGCTTTCATAGACGCTGTCGGGCCGCGACAGGATGCCCAGAACCAGCCCGAGCAGCAGAGCGGAAATCGCGGCGCTGCGGAACGTGTCCACGAGAATGCCGCGCACCATGTGTCCGTTGCTGTCATCCCCATCTCCACCGATTACAACCGCCGCCGAACCACCGGGCTGGCTTGACAGCTGCGCTGCTGCCTTGCGCTGGGCGCTGAGCCGAGCCAGCACAATAGCAGTCACCAGCGCCGCAATATCCATGAACGGGTAAAGCGCTCCGATGAACCCTTCATAGGCGATGCCTTCTTCGTCGAGCATGGCCATGCCTGCGGCCAGTGTCGAAGCCGAGACGGCACCAAAGAGGCCGGCAGTCGCCATGGCATCCATCTGCGTAACGCCGCGGAGCCTTGCCAGTGTCTGCCCCCCGAGAAGCACGATCGCGATACCCACGATCGCCGCCGCCACCGCCGGAACCGCCAGTTCGATCAGGTTGGCCTCGCGCACGGAGATACCCGCGCCAAGTCCCACCTTCATCAAAAGCAGAAAAACGATGAACTTGTAGACCGGCTCGGGAATTTCGAGCTTTGATCCAAACGCAGCCAGCGCCATGCCGCCAATCAAGAACGCCAAGGTCGGCTTCTGCATCTGCGCCACAAATCCGGTCAGGATGTCTGCGATCATTTCCACAACGTTGGCCTCCTTGAGTATCTGGCAAACGAGGTAGAGCAGGGCGAGACAAAGATAAAATATATGTTTTTGTCAGTAACGTTCTTTTTTATAGAATAATTGATCCACCGTGCACACGCCCGAGAATGCCCGCGAGCGGGTCATATCTGCAGTCCTTCCATCAGAAGCAGTCACTCGTAACAGAATACAAGCGTTCCCCCGGAACTCCCGGCTCACTGAAAAGGCAGACCCCCAGTGCATTCATTGGCGCAAACGCAGCGAACTGGCGCTTTGTCCGCATCTTGCCAGTTCTCGACCCGCAAGCTGAAGGTCAGCTGTCGCGGATTCGCGCCAAGGGTTGTGGGTCCGTTTGCGGGCTTGTCTGGGGTTTTGTGAACCCGTTTCTTCCCTCAAGACCACACCTGCCTTGAGGGCTGGGGGCGTATGGACCGGCTTTGGGCGGTTGCGGGTCAGCCCTGAAGCGCCTTTACCCCGACATCTCCTTCGGCCTGCGCCTTGATCGCCAATGCGGCCGCGTGGCTGCCGGCGGCGGTGGTGAAATAGGGGATCTTGTCATAGAGCGCGATGGAGCGGATGGATTTGCTGTCTTCGACCGCCTGTGCGCCTTCGGTGGAGTTCATCACCAGTTGCACGCCGCCATCCTTCATCAGGTCGGTCACGTCTGGGCGCCCCTCATAGACCTTGTTGACCACGCCGCAGGGCACGCCCTGGGCTTCGAGCCAGCTTTGGGTGCCACGGGTGGCCACCAGCGTGAAGCCAAGGGTCACCAGTGTCTGGGCCGCGTCCAGCATTTCGGGGGTCTTGTCGGCATCCTTGATCGAGATGAAGGCGCAACCCTCGGAGGGAAGAACCATGCCCGCGCCCATCTGCGCCTTGAGGAAAGCGCGCGGGAAGTCGCGGTCCCAGCCCATGACTTCGCCTGTCGAGCGCATTTCGGGGCCAAGGATCGTATCCACGCCGGGGAAGCGGGCGAAGGGCAGCACGGCCTCTTTCACCGAGAACCACGGCATGTTGGGATCGGCCAGCGTCATCGGATCGGCCAGCGGCAGGACGCTGTCATATGAGGCATCCGTGTCATAGGGCGGGCGCATCGGGAAGGCGGACAGCTTTTCTCCGGCCATGACGCGCGCGGCGATCGAGGCGATGGCACTGTCGGTTGCCTTGGCCACGAAGGGCACCGTGCGCGAGGCGCGCGGGTTCACTTCGATCAGGTAGACATCCTTGGTGCCCTCGGGGCTGTCCTTGACGGCGAACTGGATGTTCATCAGGCCAACCACGTTGAGCGCATGGGCCAGCAGGACCGTCTGGCGTTTGATCTCTTCGATGATCTCGGGGGCCAGGGAATAGGGCGGCAGCGAGCAGGCGGAATCGCCCGAGTGCACGCCGGCCTCTTCGATATGCTGCATGATGCCGGCGACATGGACCTGTTCGCCGTCACAGAGCGCATCCACATCCAGTTCGACCGCACCCGACAGGTAGCTGTCAAGCAACACGGGGCTGTCACCGGAGACCACCACCGCCTCGGAAATATAGCGTTCAAGCTGCGCCTGATCGCGCACGATTTCCATGGCGCGCCCACCCAGCACATACGAGGGGCGGATCACCAGCGGGAAGCCGATGTCCGAGGCGATTTCAAGCGCTTCGGCGTCGGTATGGGCGATGCCGTTCTTGGGTTGTTTCAGGCCAAGGCCGGTCACCAGTTTCTGGAAACGCTCGCGGTCTTCGGCCAGGTCGATCGCGTCCGGCGTGGTGCCGAGGATCGGAATTCCGGCGTCATGCAGCGCGTTGGCGAGTTTCAGCGGAGTTTGCCCGCCGAACTGAACGATCACGCCGTGGAGCGTGCCGTTCTGCTGTTCGACGCGGAGGATTTCCATCACGTGTTCAAAGGTCAGCGGTTCGAAATAAAGCCGGTCCGAGGTGTCGTAATCGGTGCTGACGGTTTCGGGGTTGCAGTTGATCATGATGGTTTCATAGCCCGCGTCCGACAGGGCGAAACAGGCATGACAGCAGCAATAGTCAAACTCGATCCCCTGGCCGATGCGGTTGGGGCCGCCACCAAGGATGACGACCTTTTTGGCATTCGAGGGCCTGGCTTCGCATTCCACTTCGCCCATCATCGGAGCCTCGTAGGTGGAATACATATAGGGGGTCTGCGCCTCGAATTCGGCGGCACAGGTGTCGATGCGTTTGAACACGGCCGTGACACCCAGATTGTGGCGGGCGCGGCGCACGTTGGCTTCGTCGCGCCCTGTCAGCTTGCCAAGGCGGGCATCGGTAAAGCCCAGCATTTTCAGGTTCCGCAGGCCTTGCGCATCTGTGGGCAGGCCGTTTTTCCTGAGGATGCCCTCGGCGTCGATGATCTCGCGGATGCGGGCCAGGAACCAGGGGTCGAACATGGTGACGGCGTGGATTTCGTCATCGCTCAGCCCTTCGCGCATGGCCTGCGCGATGGTGCGCATCCGGTCGGGGGTCTGTTTGCTGATCGCCTTGATTACGGCGGCCTTGTCGGGCGCGCCGGGGATGTCGATGTCGTCAAAGCCGGTGAGGCCGGTTTCCATCGAGGCCAGGGCCTTTTGCAGGGATTCGTGGATGGTGCGGCCGATGGCCATGACCTCGCCGACGGATTTCATCGCCGTGGTCAGGTGCGGTTCCGAGCCGGGGAATTTCTCGAAGGCAAAGCGCGGGATCTTGGTCACGACATAGTCGATCGAGGGCTCGAACGAGGCAGGCGTGACGCCTGTGATGTCATTGTCCAGCTCGTCCAGCGTAAAGCCCACGGCCAGTTTGGCCGCGATCTTGGCAATCGGGAAGCCGGTCGCCTTGGAGGCCAGCGCCGAGGAGCGCGAGACGCGGGGGTTCATCTCGATCACGACCATGCGGCCGTCTGCCGGATTGATTGCCCATTGCACGTTCGAGCCGCCGGTTTCCACGCCGATCTCGCGCAGCACGGCAATCGAGCCGTTGCGCATGATCTGGTATTCCTTGTCGGTCAGCGTGAGGGCAGGAGCGACGGTGATGGAATCGCCCGTATGCACGCCCATCGGATCGACGTTTTCGATGGAACAGACGATGATGGCATTGTCGGCCTTGTCGCGCACGACCTCCATCTCGAACTCTTTCCAGCCCAGCAGGGATTCATCGACCAGGATCTGGCCCACCGGAGAGGCATCCATGCCCGAGCGGCAGAAGTGGATGTAATCCTCGCGGTTATAGGCCACACCGCCGCCGGTGCCGCCAAGGGTAATGGCGGGGCGGATGATGGCGGGCAGGCCGATCTCTTCCAAGGCATCCAGCGCGATCTGCACGCCGGCATCCAGATCCCGGCCCTTTGCCGTCTTGGGGGCGGTCACGATCGTGGCCTTGGGGTTTTCCAGCCCGATGCGGTCCATCGCTTCGCGAAACAGCTTGCGGTCTTCGGCCATTTCGATGGCTTCGCGCTTGGCTCCGATCATTTCGACGCCGAATTTTCCGAGCACCCCCATTTCTTCGAGGGCAAGCGAGGTGTTCAGGCCGGTCTGGCCGCCCATGGTGGGCAGCAGCGCGTCGGGGCGTTCCTTTTCGATGATCTTGGCGACGACTTCGGGTGTGATCGGCTCGATATAGGTGGCATCGGCCAATCCGGGGTCGGTCATGATGGTGGCCGGGTTGGAGTTCACCAGAATGACCCGGTAGCCTTCTTCGCGCAGGGCCTTGCAGGCCTGAGCGCCGGAATAATCGAACTCGCAGGCCTGTCCGATGACTATGGGGCCTGCGCCGATGATCATGATCGAGTTGATATCGGTTCTTTTTGGCATCTGCAGCAGCCCCTATATTCCCTGGACACCCCCTGCGCCCAAATTGTCCTGCGTTATAGGGATGGTGTGGCCATGTGCAAGAGGGAAGCGCGCCGGTTTTGCGGCGATCTGCCGCGCGCGTACGGATGTTTAGAAATTTGTAAGTCACATTTGATCTATTTTTCCCTTGCCTTCTGCGTGAGGTGGCCCGTTTCGGGCCTGCCCGTTCTGGGGAGAACGGGTGTTTTCAAGGGTGTGAAGTCGCGTTGCCGGCTTTGACATGTCATGCGCCATGCTCGCTGCATCGTTTCAAACTGCGCACCATCCGGGGGGCGATTTTATTTGCCCCCCGTTTGATATGTGTCAATTTTAGTTGACAGGCAATGTGTCAACCTGAGCGCAGCAGGGGAGACTCAACATGCGTATTCTGTTCATTCATCCGAATTATCGTTCCGGCGGTGCCGAGATTGCCGGCACATGGCCGCCGGCCTGGGTTGCCTATCTGTCGGGGCATCTGCGTACCGCAGGATTTGACGACATTCATTTCATCGATGCGATGACGGATGATGTCTCAGACGAGGATCTGGGGCCGCGCATTGCCGCGATCGCGCCCGATGTGGTCGGGGTGACGGCGATCACGCCGTCGATCTATCGCGCCGAAGAGGTTCTGCGCCTGGCGCGGGGCCATGCGCCCGATGCGGTGCGGGTGCTGGGCGGTGTGCATGCGACCTTCATGTACAAACAGGTGCTGAGCGAAGCGCCCTGGGTGGATGTGATCGTGCGCGGCGAAGGCGAAGAGATCTGCACCGCGCTGATGGAGGCGATCCGCGATGGCCGCTGGCCCTCGCAGCGGCACAGCATCAAGGGGCTGGCGTTCCGCGATGGCGACGAGATCGTGGCCACCCCTGCGGCCAGCACGGTCAAGGATCTGGAGGCGATCAAACCGGACTGGTCGGTTCTGGAATGGGACAAGTACATCTATATCCCGCTGGGCACACGGGTTGCGATCCCGAACCTTGCGCGCGGATGTCCGTTCACCTGCTCGTTCTGTTCACAATGGAAATTCTGGCGCGATTACCGCGTGCGCGATCCAAAAGCGGTTGTTGATGAGATCGAAGATCTGGTCGAGAACCACGGGGTGGGTTTCTTCATTCTCGCTGATGAAGAACCCACCATTAACCGCAAGAAGTTCATCCAGTTCTGTGAGGAACTCATCGCCCGCGATCTGCCGGCCCGTGTCAAATGGGGCATCAACACCCGCGTCACGGATATCTATCGGGACCGGGATCTGCTGAAATTCTATCGCAAGGCGGGGCTGGTGCATGTGTCTTTGGGCACCGAGGCCGCCGCGCAGATGAAGCTGGATATCTTCAACAAGGAAACCAAGGTCGACGAGAACAAGAACGCCATCCGGCTGCTGCGCGAGGCCGATATTCTGGTCGAGGCGCAGTTCATCGTCGGTCTGGACAACGAGACTCCCGAGACCCTGGAAGAGACCTATCAGATGGCCTGGGACTGGCAGCCCGATCTGGCCAACTGGTCGATGTATACGCCCTGGCCATTCACGCCGCTGTTTCAGGAGTTGAAGGATCAGGTCGAGGTGTTCGACTTCTCGCGCTACAACTTCGTGACGCCGATCATGAAGCCGGCCGCCATGGAGCGCGGCGAATTGTTGGACGGGGTGATGAACAATTACCGCCGCTTCTACATGAAAAAGGCGCTGTTCCATTACCCGTGGCGCGGCACCGGGTTCCGGCGCAGGTATCTGCTGGGCTGTCTCTGGGCCTTCCTGAAGGCCGGGGTGGGGCGCACGTTCTATGACCTGGGAAAGGTCGGCTATACGGGGCCGCAATCGAAGAACAAGCTTGATTTCCATTTCGACGAGACCCGCACCATCGCCGAGGCGCAGATGGATGACTGGGACGCCTCTGCCGACAAGGCCGCACGGGCCGCCGAGCGACGCGAAGCCTTGCGTGCGCAGGGCAAGGAGCGGGCGGTGGAGCGCAAGCAATCGTTCAGGATGCCGAACGGGGCCGAGGTCAAGGCCTGCGGAGGCGGCACGCAGCAGATGGAAGACAGCTGAGCCATGACACATGCGCCGACGGCCATGATAGGCCCCAATGCCATTTTGCAGATGGTGCCGGTTCTGGATCAGTTGGGTGGGCTGAAACTGCGCACCGAGATCATGGCGCGCGCGGGTGTGTTCGAACTGCCCTCGGGCGATGAAATGATCCCCGAAGGCCCTGTCGCGCGCCTCCATCAGGAGGTGCGCAGGTCCTTGCCCGACATGGCACCGGCACTGGCCTGGGCGGCGGGTCGGGCGACGGCGGATTACATCCTGGAAAATCGCATTCCGCAAAAGGCGCAATGGCTGCTGAAGCACTTGCCCGCGCCACTGGCTGCGTGGTTTTTGGCCCGCGCGATCCGGGATCACGCATGGACTTTTGCCGGATCAGGACAATTCAACCTTGTTTCCAAGTATTGTTTCGAAATCGGAGACAATCCCGTCGTGCGCGACGAAGAGGCAGATCATCCGCTGTGTGACTGGCATGCGGCGGTGTTTGCCCGGCTGTTTCAGGTGCTGGTGCACCCGGATTTCATCTGTGAGGAAACACGATGCAGCGCGCAGGGTGCCCCTGCCTGCCACTTTGAGATGCGCCGTCAGGCCGGGCGGCCCAAGCAGGGCCGGGTCTGATCATTCCGCCGCCAGTCTTGGCGCAATCGGCGACCGATAGAGATAATCCCGCGTCAAGGGTACCGCATCGCGCTTGTGCGCCAGTTGCAGGTGATAAACGCATTGCTCCTGCTGTTCGAATGCCATGATGCAGGCGGTCAGGTAATAGCGCCACATGCGGATGAAGCGATCGTCATACCAGTCGCGCACGGTGTCGAGATTGGCGTCAAAGCGGTCTCGCCATGCGCGCAGGGTGCGCGCGTAATGCAGGCGCCAGACTTCGATATCCGTCTGCCACAGCCCCGAGGATTCCATCGCTGGCATCAGTTCGGAGAGTGAGGGCACATAGCCGCCGGGAAAGATGTATTTGTGAATCCACGGCGAATGGGACATCGGCGGAGAGACCCGCCCGATGGTATGGATCAGCGCGATCCCGTCCGGATGCAGAAGCGAGCCGATCTTCGAAAAATAGCCTGCAAAATGGGGCAGGCCCACATGTTCCAGCATGCCCACACTGACGATGCGGTCATATTGGCCCTGCAATGCGCGGTAATCGATCAGGCGAAAGGTCATGCGATCAGTCAGCCCGGCCCCGGCGGCGCGCTTTTGTGCCGTGGCCAGCTGGTTCTCGCTGAGTGTCACACCAGTGACGCGCGCGCCATAGCTGCGCGCCAGCGTCAGGGCCATCCCGCCCCAGCCGCAGCCGATGTCCAGAACGGACATGCCCGGCTCGAGCATGAGTTTGCGGGCGATATGGTGTTTCTTGGCCTCTTGCGCCTGGTCCAGCGTCATGTCCGGATGGGCGAAATAGGCACAGGAATATTGCATGTCCGCGTCCAGCATCAGCCGGTAGAGATCATCCGAGATATCATAGTGATGGGCCACATTGGCCTTGGCGCTGGCGGCGGTGTTGCGCTGCACCCAGGCGCGCGCATGATAGCGCATCCGGTCCAGCGCCCGGATATAGGCCGGCATGGCACCGGGCCTGCGATTGAGCAGAACGAGCGCCAGAAGCGCCTCAAGTTCCGCATTGCCGCCGATCTCGATCGTGCCGTCCATATAGCCTTCGCCAAGCGCGAGATCAGGGTTGAGGCAGAGCGCCCTGAGTGCGCGCGGCGTGCGGATGTGAAGGGCGGCCTCGGGGCCGCCGGGGCCGTATCTGCGGCAGTCTGCATCTGGATAGGTGATGGTCAGTTGACCCTTTCGGATCAACCGGCTGGCCATGCGATCAAGCAGTCTGGTCCACATAGCTCACTCCCCCTTTATTCATGCGCGTCCATCTCGCGCGGTTGGGAAAATCAGTGAATTCTGTCCGCACAGGTTAACGCGAAATGTGATTCGCTTCGAGTCCGCTGGCTGTGCGGGCCTGTGCGAGGGGCCGCGCAACTGCTGAAAACCGCAGAACGCCGGGGGTCTGATCCGGTCTCGGGGCGGTCGGGCTGCTTGACTTCCCGGCCCATCCAAGGTGTATCGGCGCGACGCAATTCCGCGAGCCTGAAGGACAGACCGATGCACGCTTATCGCAGCCATTCCTGCGCTGATTTGAACGCCTCCCATGTGGGCCAGACCGTGCGCCTTGCCGGGTGGGTGCACCGTGTGCGCGACCATGGCGGGGTTTTGTTCATAGATTTGCGCGATCATTACGGCATCACTCAGGTGCTGTGCGATCCCGACAGCCCGGTGTTTTCGCAGATCGAGAAAGTCCGCAGCGAGTGGTGCATTCGCATTGATGGCGAGGTCAAGGCACGCGATGCGAGTCTGGTGAATCCCAAGATCCCGACCGGTGAAATCGAGGTGTTCGTGCGTGACCTCGAGGTGCTGGGCGAGGCGGCCGAGCTGCCCTTGATGGTATTTGGCGATCAGGAATATCCCGAGGAAACGCGTCTGCGCTATCGCTATCTGGATCTGCGCCGCGAGGTGATGCAGCGCAATATGGCCATGCGCTCGGATGTGGTTTCCTCGATCCGCCGCCGAATGTGGGATATCGGGTTCCGGGAATATCAGACGCCGATCATCACCGCCTCGTCGCCCGAGGGTGCGCGGGATTTCCTGGTGCCCTCGCGCCTGCATCCGGGCAAGTTCTATGCGCTGCCTCAGGCTCCGCAGCAGTTCAAGCAGCTGATCATGGTCAGCGGGTTTGACAAGTATTTCCAGATCGCGCCGTGTTTCCGCGATGAGGATCCGCGTGCCGACCGTTCGCCGACGGATTTCTATCAGCTGGATCTGGAGATGAGCTTTGTCGAGCAGCAGGACGTGTTCGACACGATCGAACCGGTGCTGAAGGGCGTGTTCGAGGAATTCGGCGGCGGGCGCAAGGTGGATGCGGACTGGCCGCAGATCTCTTATCGCGATGCGGCGCTGTGGTATGGCACCGACAAGCCCGATCTGCGCAACCCGATCAAGATGCAGGTGGTTTCCGAGCATTTCGCGGGGTCGGGCTTCGCGATCTTTGCCAAGCTGCTTGAGCAGGAGGGCACCGAGGTGCGCGCGATCCCGGCACCCGGTGGCGGCTCGCGCAAGTTCTGCGACCGCATGAACGCCTTCGCGCAGAAGGAAGGGCTGCCGGGGATGGGCTATATCTTCTGGCGCGATGGCGACGCGGGCATGGAAGCGGCCGGCCCCCTTGCCAAGAACATCGGCCCCGAGCGCACCGAGGCGATCCGCCAGCAGCTGGGTCTGGGCGTCGGCGATGCGGCGTTCTTCCTTGGCGGCAAGCCTGCGGCGTTTGAAAAGATCGCCGGCAAGGCCCGTGTGCAGATCGGCGAAGAGCTGGGTCTGAGCGACACGGACCGCTTTGCCTTTGCGTGGATCGTGGATTTCCCGATCTATGAGAAGGACGAGGAAACCGGCAAGATCGATTTTGAGCACAACCCGTTCTCGATGCCGCAGGGCGGTATGGATGCGCTGAATGGTGATCCGCTGGAGGTTCTGGGCTTTCAGTATGATCTGGCGTGCAACGGGTATGAGCTGGTGTCCGGCGCGATCCGGAACCACAAGCTGGAGATCATGATCAAGGCCTTCGAGAACGCGGGCTATGACGAGGCTGAGGTGCGCAAGCGGTTCGGCGGCATGGTCAATGCGTTCCAATATGGTGCGCCGCCCCACGGCGGCTGTGCGGCGGGGATCGACCGGATCGTGATGCTTCTGGCCGATACGGTGAACATCCGCGAAGTCATCATGTTCCCGATGAACCAGCGCGCCGAAGATCTGATGATGAATGCGCCAAGCGCGCCCACATCTGATCAGCTCATGGAACTGGGCTTGCGTGTCATTCCTCAGGAGTGACCCACTTGGCGCGCCGGGTTCGCGGCAGTAGGGTCGCGCAATGACGCATCCTTCACAGATACGGCCTTTGGGGGCCGAGGTTCCCGGCTGGCACGCGCCCAAGCGCCCGGCAGCTGATCTGGTGCTTGAGGGGCGCTATGTGCGCCTTGTGCCGCTGCGGGCTGATACCCATGCGGCGCTGCTGTTTGCTGCTTTTGACGGGCATGATGATATCTGGGATTACCTGCCCTATGGGCCGTTTTCATCGGCTGCTTTCTATCATCGCTGGGTGCGGGATGCGGCGGGCAAGGCCGATCCGTTGTTTCTGGCGATCTATGACAAGGATCAGGAGCGTTGGGGCGGGGTGGCGAGTTATCTGCGCATAACCCCCGAGGCCGGGTCGATCGAAGTGGGCCATATCGCCATGGCGCCGCTGTTGCAGCGCACGCGCGCCGCGACCGAGGCGATGGCGCTGATGATGGCCCATGCCTTCGAGGCCGGATATCGCCGCTATGAGTGGAAGTGCGATGCGCTGAACCTTGCGTCTCGGCGCGCGGCGCAGCGACTGGGCCTGAGCTATGAGGGTGTGTTTCGCCAGGCGGGCGTGGTCAAGGGGCGCAACCGCGACACGGCATGGTTTGGCGCCATCGACAGCGAATGGCCCGCGCTGAGCGAGGCCTTTCGCGTCTGGCTTGATCCGGGCAATTTCGATGACCGGGGTCGCCAGATCGAGCGTCTGCGGGATCTCACGGCGCTTGTGCGGGCCAGTTCGGATCCGGCGCTTTAACCTTTGGGATCGAGCCGGGGGCATGCGCGTTTGATGCGAATGTCGCGCGCGCGTCGCGTGGCCCGCAAATAGATCAGCGCGCTAAGCGTCGCAATCAGCGTGGGCCATATCAGGGCTGCCTCCATCAACCTACATCGCCCATTTGCGTTGCAGCCGGTCCTGGACCAGGCCGGCCACGCGCGCGGCCTGGGCCGTCATGATCCGGCTACTGCGGAGCTGCACTCGAATGGCACACTTTCATCGACTCAAGTCAGGCAAATGGCGCGCCGTTATTCGAAAACGGGGACACTACGAGAGCCGCTCCTTTGCAACAAAGGCG
>NZ_JBASXK010000131.1:0-8524 GCF_049276915.1 Aestuariivita sp.
AAGTGGCGGAGGGAACGGGACTGACGTCAAATCTTCTCTACCACGTAAGTTTTGAATTCATTATGCCAAAATAGGGTTTCGAATCTCACTCGCTGCAATCGTGACCGAGATCCAACTCGTACTTTCAACCCTCTCGCCTTCGTTCTCAACCGCGCGCCGCAGGTAGTGCCGACCGATGTTGATTTTCAAGAACATCTCATCCAGATGCCAGTGCCAAGTTGAATATACGCGCATCTGGGTAACCCTTTCTTGCGGATCTCTGCGGCAAACAGCGCGCCAAATCTGTTCCACCAAAATCGCACCGTTTCATGGCTGATGTCGATGCCGCGTTCGTGCAACAGATCCTCCACGTTCCGACGCGACAGTGCACAGCGAACGTACATCATGACCACCAGGCGGATGATCTCCGGCCTGCTGTGAAAGCACTTGACGAGCTCTGATTTCGTCATGGCCAAAGGCCACGAAACTGCCCTGCCCGCCTCAAGTCAAATCCTTTTGACAAGACACTTTGATCCGCACTTTGCTACCTCACTGCCGATTGTTTTGTATGGTAATATCCGCCGGGTCGCCGTACACGGCATTCCCACCCAAGACTGTAAGTAGAGCCTTTGTGCCGCGGATTTCATTCGGTTCACCAGCCATGAAATCGCGGTCCAGCACAACCAGATCGGCAAGCTTGCCAGTTTCGATCGACCCGCGATCTTTCTCGACGCCCATGATACGCGCATTGTTGATCGTGTAGAGTTCCAACGCCTCGCGAACGGTGATGCCCTGATCAGGGCCGAGACAGTCGCCCTGCAGCGTCTGGCGGGTCACCATCCACCACATGCAGATAAACGGATCGATGGGCACGATTGGCCCGTCCGTGCCACCACCAACCAACAAACCGTCGTCGATCATCCGGCGGATCGGCGTCGACCATTCGGCGCGGGGCCGGCCCCACCATTTGACCTTGTTGGCACCCAGCAGCACGCTTTGGTTCTGGGCCGTGACGAGGATACCGGCGTCACGGATCTTGGCAAAAACCTCCTGCGTTGGATTGTGCATGTGCATCAGGACCCAGCGCAGATCCCGGATAGGCACCTCCTGCGATGCGGCGATATAGCTGCGGATGATCGTGTCGATACAATCGTCCCCGACCCCGTGGGTCTGGGCCTGCAACCCGGCCCGCGCCACCAGTTTCAGGCACTCGACAAATTCCGCTTCGCCGCCCGGTGGCAGCAGGGACAGGCCGCGATATTCCGGATCGTTCTGTTCGCCCGGAACGATCTGATAGGGTTCGTAATGCAGTGCCCCTTCAACGCCGCCGTCTAGCATGAACTTGACGCCAACGAAGCGCAGCATCTCGTCGTCCGGGAAACCGGCATAAGTCACGCCCTCTTCGGTCATGCCGATGTTGTTGGCGCGGAACATCAAGTCGGTGCGCACGGTCATCGCCTTTTCGTCGCGCAGGGCGCTGTAGATGCCGATCTGGTGCGCGTTCAGCCCCGGATCCATTGTCGCCACGATGCCATAGCTGTTGAGCAGGGCCATCGCGTCGCGCAGCAGCGCCTTTTCCGTCTCGAGCGGAGGGGGCGGCGGCAGGACGGCGCGCAGCATGTAGGAGGCCTTTTCCAGCAGCAGCCCCGTCGGCCTATGCGAGCCGACTTCGCGCACGATCAGCCCACCCGCAGGATCTTCCGTCGTTTCATCGATCCCGGCCAGCGCGAGAGCCGCGGAATTGGCACTACCGACATGGCCACCGCGCGGCACGAAGACCGGATTGTCGGGGGCCGCTTTGTCCAGCTCATCGCGGGTGGGCATGCGGTTTTCGGCCAGAAGGCTCTCGTGCCAACCCATCCTGCCGATGATCCATTCGCCCTTTGGCGTACTGGCCGCCCGCTCCGCGATGGCCGCCTGTACATCGGCGATTGAGCGGCAGTCGATCAGCGGCACGCGCGGTGCCTCCATACCGGTCATGTAGAGGTGCAGGTGGGAATCGAACAGTCCCGGGATTACCGTGCGTCCGCCCAGATCGATCAGCTGTGTGGCGTCGCCTGCGGTCGCGAGCAGTTCCTCATCGGTTCCGACACGGTCGAACCGGCCGTTGCGGACAGAGGCGGCCTGCGCCACGCGGAAATCGGCATCGACAGTGTATATCTGAGCGTTGTGAAAGATGGTATCTGGATGGTTGGTCATGATCGGGCCTTTCCGGATCAAGGAGGACGAGGTCATTGGTTCACGGAGAACCGCTGCACGAAGGGTTTCAGGAACAACAGGTCGGTGACGAGAAAGATCAGGACGATCACGATGCAGCAGGCAAAGACCATCGTGGCATCCGACACCGACTGCGCCCGCGCGAGTTGATAGCCCAGACCCGACGAGGCACCGAACAGTTCGGCGACGAGGGCGATCTTCCAGCAGATGCCGTAGGCGACGCGCAGGCCGGACAACAGCAAGGGGGCCACCAGCGGCAGCGACAGCAGGCGAAACCTGCGCCAGACGCTCCGGGTCAGGCTGTGGCCCAGTTCATCCATCTCCGGATCGATCTGGCGAAAGCCCGCGAGTGCATTGATCAGACAGAACGGCAGGATGATCGCCACCTGGACGAAAATGACCGTGGTGTTCGAGATCGAGAACCAGATCACGCCGAGGATGGCCCAGCCGACCGAAGGGAAGGCGTTGAAGAAGGTCAGAACGCGCCGTTCGATCGTCTCATCGAGGATGCGCCAACGCCGCACTAACCCGGCAAGGATCAGCGCGATAATCATGGCCGCCGCGACCGAAAGCACCACCCGGAAGAGGCTGATACCGGCCTGCGCCGCCAGTTGCGGCTCGGTAAAGAACCGCGCGACGCCTTGCAGCACGGCCACGGGACCGGGCAGAACGTATTCCGGCTGGCCGCGCGCGACCCACGCCCATCCGGCAATCAGGCAGACGATGCCGAGCGCGGTGACGGCACGTTGCGCACCGATGGAAGCGGTCTTGCTATGCACGGGCGAACCTCCGGTCTAGGCGGCGCTGAACGGGCCGGAACAGCAGCTGTTCGCAGATCACCACGAACACGAGGATGAAGGCGATGATGGCAAAGATCGTCTCCGTATCGAATTCCTGTCGCGCGACATTGAGCAGGTAGCCCAGCCCCGCATTGCCGCCGAAGAGCTCGGCGGTCAGCACGACTTTCCAGGAAACGCCGAAACTGATCCTGAGGGCGGCGAAGAAATAGGGCACCAGCAGCGGCACGACGATCCAGCCGAACCTGCGCCACCCGGACCGGGTAAAGCTGAGCCCCATTTCCATCATGTCCTCGTCGAGTTCCTGCAAGCCCGCGCGCACGTTGATGGCGGTCAGGGGGATCAAGATCATGGTCACGGCGAAAATCACGGTGGTATGGTTCAGCCCGAACCACAAGAGCGCCAGAAACAGCCAACCGATCCCGGCGAAAGCATTGAGAAAGGGCGTCAGGACCGTGTCGATCAACATGCGCGTGACCGGCACGAAGCGGGCGGTGAAGGCCAGTGCGGATCCGACCAAGAACGCGACCCCGATCGCCACCGAGATATGGTAGATCGAAACCCAGAGTTGCGACAGTAGGAACGGCGTGGTCACGAAGTCCAGCATGCGGGCGAATACCGCTCCCGGCCCGGGCATCTGGTAGGCCGGAATGATCTGCGAATAGGCCCACCAGGCCAGCAAGGCAAACAAGGTGAAAATATGCGCGATGCGGGTCCCGCTTAGATGCCGCGCCACATTGAGCCGCGGCGAAGGCGAAGGGTTTTGCGGGGCGGACAGCCGCCCCGCTGGGGCTTTCGCCATCAATTGCTCTCCGGCTGCCAGCTCATGTCAGCCAGCGGCGGATAGCTCTCAAGCGCGCCGATCTCGATAGCCTTGTCCCACAGGTAGACAAGCGCCTCGCGGTCCTGGGGCATGAACGTGGCCGGAAAATCGGAGTAGGTGTTGAACCACACATCGAAGAAGGCCGGGTCGACGTCAAACTCCGCGCCGACCGCGCCGAAGACTTCTTCGGGATTGGCGAGCGCATAGGCCCGGCTGTCCTGTACCATGCGCAGGAATTCGCTGTAGTTCGCGGGATTACCCTCAAGCTTGTCCGCGTAGCCCGCCAATACGGCAGAGACCATCCGCAAGCCGGTCGATTCCAGAAACGCCTGCGAGGTCTGCACCAGTGGCACGAAGTCCCCGTCCTGAGTCGCCTTGAACGCCTGGGCGTGAATCAGTGTCGCGGCGTCGACCCGGCCGGTGCTGAGCGCTGCGGGCATGGCTGTGGGCGGCATCTCGACGAAGTCAATGTCGCCACCTTCGAGCGAGACATCGATACCGTAGAACTCCGACAGGGCGATCCGAATAAGTGTGATCCCTGACGAGCCCAGAGAATAGACCGCCAGCTTCTTCCCCTTGAGATCCTCTACAGACTTGATGTCGCTGTCCTTGGGGACCCAGATGGCCGATCCTTCGCCAGCTTCGCTGGCGCGCAATCCGGCGGCAATGATCCGTAGCGGCAGGCCCCGTTCCACGGCGCGCGGTATCGCCATGCCCGCTGTCATCACCACGTCGAAGGTGCGTCCAACCGTGGCCTGAATCAGCGCCGGAATTTCCAGCGCGGTGGCTTCGACCTCGATCAGGTCTGAGGTCACCTTGCCGTTGTTGATCGCCCACATGGCCGCCTCGATGGACGGGTCCGCGAGATGGGCGAAAGTGACGGTGTCCTTGGCGGCGGCCGCGCCGGACAGCCCTACTGCGGCAGCCGCTGCCAGGATGATCGGTTTGAATATCTTCATTGCTTTTCCCCGTTGTTTGGTTTGGTTGGTCGTTAAGTAATTTGTTGGCCCTTGGGGGCACTGGCAGCCGGCTGCTCTGCCTGGCTATCCGGAAAGGGCCCCCGGCGTTTCCCTTCCCTCGAGCGTTTCGAAAATGGCGATCAACCGTTGCCGAAGCCCGTCCAGTTCGGGACTGGCGTCGGGGTCTCGGGGACGGGGGGCGGAGACGGTCACGATGTCTTCGACCTGCGTCGGTTTGTTGGACAGGACCACGATGCGGTCAGCGAGAAAAAGCGCCTCGTCAATATCGTGCGTGACGAAAAGCACAGTCTTGCCGGTCTGCCCCCAGAGGTCCACGATCTGCTGACGCAAACGGGTCCGCGTGGTGTGGTCGAGCGCCGAAAACGGCTCGTCCATCAGGATGATATGCGGATCGAGCGCGAGCGCGCGGGCGATCGAGACGCGCTGGCGCTCGCCGCCCGACAGCATCACAGGCATCTTGTGGCCGTCATCACCCAGCCCGACATGGTCCAATTCGCGCTGTGCGCGTTCAAGCCGGTCGGCGCGGTCGATTTCGGGGTGGCGCATTTCTAGCCCGAACGCTGCGTTCTCCAGCGTGGTTTTCCACGGCAGCAACCGGGGCGACTGAAAGACAAAAGCGGTGCGCTTCCATCCTTCGGCAGGGCTAAGGCCTTCGACCTTAACACGGCCGCCCTGCACCGGCAGCAAATCCCCGATCAGGCGCAGCGCCGTTGATTTTCCACAGCCCGAAGGGCCGAGAAGGCAAACGAATTCGCCCTCCGCGACGTCGAAAGACACATCACGGTAGATTTCGCTGCCGCCCAGCGTCAACGTGACCTCGGACAGGGAAATGGCGTGTTGCTTCATCGTGAAGCCTCCAGAGCGACCTTTGCCCAAGGCTGGCACCACCCCGTGTTTGGGTCAACTCACCATTGACCCAAGGTAAGCATCCGATGGTGCGTCTCTGTCGGCCTGCTGAAAAAAATGACTTGTGTGAAGAAAAAAATTCGCCATTATTCGCGGGCTGAATTTTGGGCGCTGCGCCGAGCGGGGGCATAGGGTGGATAGGGGGTCATCGGCGGATGCGGGGTCCGGAAGTGTTTCTGGACCACCTCGAGGAACCGCCAGGCCGCCGTGGTCAAGCTCCGCCGGTTTGGATAGATTGCGTAGAGCACTGCCGGCAGCGGGTTCCAATCAGGCAAAACGCGCAGCAACGCCCCATCGGAAATTTCCTTGCCGACGACACTCAAAGGGGCGGATGCTATCCCTGCAGAATGGCGGACAGCCGTCACCAGCGCCGACAGTTGGAACGTAGTGAGCGCCGGCTCGAAACCATGCGTGTAGTTTCTGTCTCCTTTATGCAGCCGCCAGTTCCAATGCGATGATTTCGGCCCGAACCCGAGGCAGGGCAACCCCTGCAAAGCCTGAGGTTCTTCAGGCAACCGACGGCCCTTCAGGACGCCGGGATGCGCGACCAGAACGAAGGGGTTCTCATATAGCTTGCGCGCAATGAAATCCGCGTCCGGCAACGGGTTGAACGCGAAATGAAAGACTAGATCAGCGGAAATGCTACGTGGGTCGATCAGTTCCGTAGAAGCCTCCAGATGCAGCTGGACCTGCGGTTGCAGCAGCGCGAAATCGGCGGCGAGCGGTTCGATCAGCGCGGTGCCGATAGTGGCGGGATAGATGACGTGCAAGAAACCGTTCGGCTCTTCGCGGCGGCGGTCCACAAACTCAAAAAGCCTGTCGGCGTCGTCAACCAAGGCAGCGGAGCGCAGATGGCACTCCTGCCCGAAATTGGTGAGGGTCAGCCCTTGCGCGCTGCGATGGAAAAGCGGTGATCCGAGCCGTGCCTCCAACAGCGCGATTCGCCGCGTCACGGTGGACTTCGGAATGCGCAGTTCGCGCGATGCGGCCGAAACACCGCCGAGATCGACGACTTTTCTGAAAAGATAGAGATCATCGAGGTTGCGCATGAGTGACCCATTTTTGGCACGCCGAACTCTCAAAATCGGATCGCGGTTGGCAGCAGTATGTTGGTAAATAGGCGTGTAACACAATGTTAAAGGAAGTGAATCGATGTCTGAGCCTGTATTCGAGACCAAAAACGGCACGGTTCGCGGCAGCGATCTGGGTGCTGTCACACGTATCGCGCGGCTGAGATATGCCGAGCCCCCGACCGGCCCGCGCCGGTTCGCGCCGCCCGAACCGATTGCGCCCTGGCAAGGCACGCTCGATTGCAGCGCGGGCCACTCACCGGTGCCGCCGCAACTGCAATCGCGTCTGGCCAAGGTGATGGGCGACTACCCGGCGGATCAGGACGAGGACTGCCTGCACCTCGACATCTGGGTGCCGAACGCGCGCAGCGGGCCGCTGCCGGTTCTGGTCTTCATCCACGGTGGCGCATTCATGACCGGGGGCGGGGGGCTGGGCTGTTATGACGGTACAGCCCTGGCGGAGCGCGAAGGGATCATCGTCGTCAATATCAGCTATCGCCTCGGCGTTCTGGGGTTCCTCCCCATAGAGGGCATCGCGCCCGGAAATCTCGGGCTCATGGACCAGGAAACCGCGCTGCGGTTCACCCGCGCGAACATCGCCGGTATGGGCGGCGACGCCGGCAATATTATCGTGAGCGGACAGTCTGCCGGGGCGTACTCGATCCAGGCCATGCTGGCGCGTGACGATGCTTCCGCCCTGTTCGACAGGGCAGTGGTGATGAGTTCTCCGATGGGGATCGACCTGAAACCACCAGCGGCCAGCAAAGATGCCGCAGACAGCTTTCTGGCTGAGTTGGGCGAGGCACCGCATACAGCGTCAATCTCGAAGATCCTCGGCGCGCAGGCCGCGCTGCTGCGCGGGATGGACCGCGCACCGGACGATGTGACACCGTCTTTCCTGCCGGTTCTGGACGGAGAATACCTGAGCGTCGATCCAGCGGCACCCGATGCCGCGAAGCATGCCGCGTGGTGCCCGATGATCGCAGGGGTAACGCGCGAGGAGCACGCGGCCTTTCACTACAAGGACGAGGCGTTTCACGCACAGGCCAGTGCCCTGATCGAGACCCGCTTTACCGAACGCTACGGCGCGCGGGCGGCGACCGAACTGGCCCGCGCGCGCAGACGGCGCATACCCACCAGCGACGCAGCAGTGTTGATCGATCACGGCTCGCGCGGCCGTTTCGTAGTTGGCACGTTCGACTATGTCGAAGCGCTCGCCGCCGCCGAAGGGCAGGTCTGGGCCTATGTGTTCGCATGGCAGTCGCCAACGCCGGAAATCGGTGCCTGCCATTGTATCGAGTTGCCTTTCGTTTTCGGAAACCTGGCGACCTGGGCGAATGCGCCGATGCTAAAAGGTGCGGGTCAGGATGAACTGGAGGCGCTGGCCCGAATGTTCGGAGGTGCGCTTGGGGCATTTGCCAGAAGTGGAGACCCGGCGGGGAATGGAGGGGTGGAGTGGCCCACCTTCAATGCAGCACGGGCCTATCTGACGGTGGACACACACGTGAGCGCGTCCGGGCTACTACCGGGCTATTATCCCTGTTGATAAAAAACTTTTGGAGCAGTTGAACCGCCACCCAGAATATATAGAAAATGTACAAAGATGTGATGGACTTGCCCGGTTGCGACGGTGAGCGCTTAGCTCACTTGCCTGCCTTTCGATGGGTAGCTATTCTGACATCCAATCAGTGAGTTGTCCGTCGTCACATAAAACGGGACATCAGAGCGGCTTCAACAATGGAGGCTCTGGGT
>NZ_JBASXK010000132.1:0-7965 GCF_049276915.1 Aestuariivita sp.
AACGCTCTTTCGCGACCTTGCGCCCAATGACGTCCCAAGCATCAGCGGTGAAAGCGTCTTTGCCCATTGCCGTGATAAGATGTGGTGATGGATAACGCTCAAGGAATGCAAAGAACCAATCACTGCGCGAGCTGCGGAGAAATCGATCCACTTCAGGGAAGTACAGCGGCAGATAATGGGTCAAGACCCGGTGCCAAAGTTCAGTCTTCGACTTGGAGACGATATCGTGGGTTTTGGACAGCTCTTGAATGTCATTCGTGCCGCATACCAGAGGGTCGTGGTAATATTGCTCGTTCCCGATCTCCATCATATGCAGGATCACTTGCGCGTCCTTTGGGTCATTCTTATCCCAGCTGTTGTTGAGGGCTTCGCGCGTACGCGCCAAAGCCACTGAGGACACCAGCTTTACCTCAAAGCCAGCAGTTGCCAGATGGTACGCCAAGGCACGGTGATAATTGCCAGTCGCCTCAAAGGCTACACGAACTGGCCGTCCGTATTCCTTCAGTACTGTGACGAGGCGGTTGAAGTCGGCGAGTTCGTTCAAAACGGTTAAGCGACGTCGCCGTTTTTTATCTGGAATAGCGATCAAAACTTCATGCCGGGCCTTGGCGATGTCGATAGCCACCAAAACAGGGGCATCTTGTGCAACAATAATCTTGGTCATAGTCGGTCTCCTTTGCGGTGTGGTTTGTGCAAAACCACTGTAAGGACCCGAGACCTGGCTATGACCACCTGCTGCGCTATTTGGGGGCTGCGCAGGCGGTCATAGCCTCTTAATCAGCATCATTCCGAAGGTGTTACGGCAAAGAGTTTACGGATCGCCTCTTCGGCTTGCGCAAGCGTGCCGCGACCGGCGCGCACGAGTTCGACACGCTGTGCGCCGCCCTCGGCATCGATCATCGCCTCACGCCACCGAAGTCGCCTCAGACCAACGGCATGGTCGAGCGTTTCAATGGCCGCATCGAAGACGTCCTGCAGAGCCATCATTTCCAATCAGGCGAAGAATTGGAGACGACGCTGCACCGCTACGTCTGGCTCTACAATCAGCAGCTCCCGCAATCAGCCCTGGGCAGCAAGACGCCCTTGCAGGCGATGAAGGACTGGCACAAACTCAAGCCAGAGCTGTTCAAGAAACAGCCATATTACCTTCCGGGATGTGACACCTACTTCAAGACGAGCCCGGAGATCATCCGCGTTGCGATTATGTTGTACGTCAGATTTCCGCTGTCGTTGCGAAACGTCCGGGGACCTGCTGCACGAGCGGGGCATCGACATCAGCGATGAAACGGTTCGGTTCTGGTGGAACAGATTTGGCCCTATGTTCGCAGCAGAGTTTCGCAGAAACAGGATACGCCGGATGTGATCTTTTTCGAACTGGCCGTGGCACCTGGACGAAGTTTTTGTGAAGATCAACGGCCAGACCCATTACCTTTGGCGCGCCGTTGATCATGAAGGTGAGGTGCTGGAAAGCTATGTTACGAAACGGCGAGATCGTAAATCAGCCCTGAAATTCCTCAAGAAATCGATGAAGCTGCGCGGTCAGCCACATACTGTGGTAACTTACAAACCCATCGCGGTTCATTGATATCTGATCGGTAAGATATTAATTCCTTGACGCCTGAGGAAATAGTGCGGCATATTCAACTTCTAGGGAGCTTTTTGAGTTCCGGATTATGCTTTGGGGGGAGCTTTCGCAATGTCGGGTAGCGGTGTTACGAGCCGGTCCAATTGCATGGTAGTTCGGTCAACATCGCGTTTGAAAACAATTCTAGATACTGAACACGTCGACTTTTTGAACATTGCTTCATGTCATTTTATTTTCGACAACGAAGTATGATTCAGCGCGCCAAATCCCTGACCTCTCAGGTTTTCGACACATTGCTTGATGACATTGTTTCGGGGCGCAGGCGCTCCGGCACGATGCTGAGCGAGAACGCCCTGGCGCAGGAATTCGGAACATCGAAAACCCCTGTTCGTGAAGCTTTTGTGCAGTTGCAGTCCTTTGGTCTCGTGGAAGTGATGCCGCAACGTGGTTGCCTGGTGTTTCAGCCGACCGCGGCAGAGGTCAGTTCACTTTGTGAAGTCCGCCACATTCTTGAATGTGCAGCGGTTGATTTGGCGATGCAACGCGCCCCTGATCTTTTGCTTCTAGAATTGCGAAGTCGATTTGAGAGAATGACGACCGATGCGGAACAAAAGCAGCGATCGGATTTTTCCCACGATGATGATGCCTTTCATCAAGCTTTTTTCACTCACGCGGGCAACCCTTCCTTACAAGAAGCGCATCGTCTGTTTGCACCACGCCTTCAGGCGCTGCGGACCAATCTTCAGTCGATGCACGGACACCTTCTGTGCGAGGCTCAGGAGGATCATGCCGAGATGATTGGCTTGCTGGACGTAGGTGATATCGAAAGCACCAAAGCCATCATCGGTATTCATATCGAGCGGATGTCCCAAAAGTACGAGACAGAGAGTGAGTTTCTGTGGACAGCACGTTAGAGGCTCTTTCGGGACCATTACACGGGTAACTCCACGACTGAGCAGGAAATGCTAAAGTTAAAGACGAGGGAGACGGACCTAAAATGAAACCAGGCATCTTGCCCATCACTCCTGTTAGTCGCTTTTGAAGACGAGGTTTGGGTCAGTGAGCAACTTGCTTTTGAAGGATACCACCTGCGAACCGCAAAAGTGTTTCGCTTCCAATAACGCCAACACCGGCACCATACTTCATAATCAGGAGAACAAAATGGAAAAAACATCGAAACTCAAAAACCGGCGTGCCTTTCTTGCCGGGGCCGCTGCTGCGCCTGTATCGATCGCAGTGTCCACGAGTGCTGCAAAGGCTCAGGAGGCGTTTTCCTGGCGCTTCCAGACGCTCTGGGGTTCCGGATCGATTAACATGCGCATCTTTGAAGCATTCTGCGATCGCGTTGGTGTTATGAGCGGAGGCCGTTTGACTATTGAGCCTCTGCCGGGGGGAACCGTTGTTGGTGCTATGGAATTGTACGATGCGGTTCAAAATGGAATTCTTGATGGTCAGAATGGCGGTGGCGGTTACGTTGCACAAAAAGACATTGCTTTCATCATGCTCGGGGATCTTGCCGGGGCCTATGAGCGGCCTGACCAAATGCAAGCCTGGTATGAATATGGTGGCGGTAAGGAACTGGCACGTGAGCTTTACGCCAGCCATGGCACCTATCATGTTGGCCTTGTCTGGCACGGCATGGAATCGATCCCGAGCCGAGTGCCGATCCGTGGTACAGCGGACCTCAAAGGGGTCAAAATGCGTGCGCCAACCGGCTCGGTTAGCGAAATACTCGCACGGTTTGGCGGCGCGCCAGTGAGTATTCCCGGCAGTGAAGTTTATACGTCGCTGGAACAGGGTGTGCTGGATGCTACGGATTGGGGCACCTTGTCGATGAACGCGGATTTGGGGTTTGCGAAGGTTGCCAAGTACTCGATTTATCCTGGTTTCCACTCGATGCCCGCGACGGATATTGTGGTAAACCAGAGCCGGTGGGATTCACTTCCTGAGGATCTACAAGCCATTCTGACTGTGGCGACCCGCGACTTTAGCCGCGACATGTATCAACAGTTGATGATTGAGGACCAGAAGATCGCACAGGATGCAGACAATCTGGGCATTGAGCTTGTGGACTGGCCAGCCGAAGAGCGTCTGAAGTTCCGCCAGACAGCCTCTGAAGTCTGGTCGGAATTGGCCGCTGAATCGGAAATGGCGATCAAGATGGTCGATAGTCAGACTTTGTTCCTCAAGCAACTCGGGCTTCTGTAAACATCGTCACAGAACAGGGCGAACAATTCAATGGCATCCAAAGATCCGTTCAGTCGCGCTTCAATCGCTATCGGTGACTGGATGTCGCCGCTGTTTCTTGTTGCTGTGATCATCACGGTTTACGAGGTCTTCATGCGGTATGGCTTTGATGCGCCAACCATCTGGGTGCACGAGTTAACGGTCCTGCTTAGTGCAAGCTGCTTTGTGGTAAGCGGCTTGTACGTCTTGGCGAAAGGCGAGCATATACGCGTAACGGTGCTAAAGGACAGTCTTCCTGCACCCTTTGGCAGGATGGTTGATCTTCTTAGTGTCGTGCTCGGACTTATCTTTCTGTGTGCTGTTGCATATGGTGGCGCGCCATCAGCTTGGGAAGCGCTGAGCAATTGGCACAGCACACGCACGGCCTTCAATTCGCCGACACCCGCTATACTGAAGCCGATGCTTGCCGCAACATCGGCATTGATGGCGGTCCAATTGCTGGTTTCTCTGCGGCACGGTACAGCGAAAGAGTAAATGGCAATGGATATTGGCACGATTACTCTTTTTATGGGGTTGGCGATCATCCTGCTCATGATGCTCGGTGTCCCGCTGGTGTTTGTCACTGGCTCTGTTGCAGTCGTCACACTGATGTTGACCTTCGGGCCCAACGCACTTCCGTTGATTGCTAGTCGAATATACTCGACCATCGACAATTATGCGCTGATCGCCGTCCCAATGTTCGTTTTGATGGCCTTGATATTGGAGAAATCCGGGGTCGCGCATGATCTCTATGATGCAATGCACTTATGGTCCGGGAAACTAAGCGGTGGCGTCGCGCTGCAAACCATGATCGCTGCTATGATTATGGCGACGATGACCGGTATTGTTGGCGGAGAGATCATGCTACTTGGGGCGGTTGCCTTGCCCCAGATGATGCGTCTCAACTATGACCGAAAGCTAGCAATCGGTACAATATGCGCGGGCGGTGCATTGGGTACGATGCTTCCCCCGTCGCTCGTTTTGATCATTTATGGTTTGACCACCAGCGTCTCGATAGGAGACCTGTTTCTGGCTGCGGTCGGCCCTGGTTTGCTTTTGGCGTTTCTGTATCTGGGCTATATTTACATTCGCTGTCGGTTAAACCCAAGCCTCGGGCCGATTCCGGAATCCAGCGACCACCTTGACGCGTCAGAAAAGAAACGCCTTTTGCTGGGCTTGTTACTTCCGGTTCTGGTGGGTGCATCGGTGCTTGGAAGCATCTATACCGGTATTGCTTCCGTGAGCGAAGCTGCTGGCGTTGGTGTCGCAGGTGCAATGCTATGCGCGGCGGTGCGTGGGAGACTGACAATCCGTCTTATGCAAGACGTCTTGCAGCAAACCATGAAGGTCTGTGGCACGGTTCTTTGGCTGACCTTTGGGGCGGCGGCGCTGATCGGTGTTTATGGCCTGATCGGCGGAACGCGATTTGTTGGTGAGATGATGCAAGGGCTTCCGTTCAGCCCGCTTGGGATCATCTTTATCATGATGTTGATCATTTTTGTTTTGGGCATGGTGATGGACTGGATAGGTATCTGCCTTCTGACCATGCCAATATTTGTGCCTATCGTCGATCAGCTGGGTTTCGATCCAGTGTGGTTCGGCGTGCTGTTTTGTCTGAACGTCCAGATCGCGTATCTGACACCACCTTTTGGCCCTGCTGCGTTTTTTCTCAAGAGTGTCGCTCCGCCGGATGTGGAACTTCAGGAAATCTTTGCCGCGATGCTCCCGTTCATCGCGCTTCAGATGGTCGGGCTTATGGTCCTGCTTTTTTATCCGCCGCTGGCGCTCTGGCTGGTCGGATAATGAACCCGTCTTTTGTACAATCTAAGAGAGGTGAAATCCAATGAAACTGAACCAAGGTCAAATCGCAGAATATGAGGACAAAGGCTATGTTCTCGTGGAAAACATGCTCTCGGCTGATGAATTGGCTGTGCTTGAAAGCGCGCTTCAGGATCTTGCCAAGTACGACGGGCCAGAGGTTACAAGAGAAGCGGATGGGTCACCGCACGTCGTATACGGTATGCATCTGCTTGACAAAAGGTTCGAGGCGCTTTCGCGACATCCTGACTTGGTCGCAGTGGCCGAACAATTGCTTGAAAAGCAAGTTTATGTGCACCAGTCACGTGTCAACGCGAAACAGAAAGGCGGCGCTATAGTTGACTGGCATCAGGACTTCGGAACATATCATCGGGTCGATGGCGTTCCTGAACCCGATGGGCTGATGATCTCGATTCTGCTGGATGAATGCACATCTTGCAATGCACCTCTGATGTGTGTGCCGCGCACACAGCATGCCGGAATTGTTCAGGAAGCCAATATCAACAAAAACGCCGAAGATCACGGTGCCGCTGCAAAGTACCGTTATGACATTCCCTACGACACGCTGGATAAGTTGGTGAAAGAAAACGGACTCGAAGCCATCACCGGCCCAGCCGGATCAATCTTGTTTTTGCATATGAATGTTGTTCACGGCTCAACGGTCAATATAACCCCACTTCGCCGTACCATTCTCTACCTGAATGTTTGCACGACGGATAATCAGGGCACGGCTTTTGCGCGTCCGGAATACCTTGCTGCCCGAGATTTTTCTCCAATCATTCCGGGCGACGAAAATGTACTCACTGATCTTGCGGATTGAAAGGAAGCTTGGCGATGCGAAACAACCCTGTCAAACAAGCGCTTCAACGCGGAGAAAACAGTTTTGGAACAATGGTTTTCGAACTTACTTCGCCCGGTCTTCCAGCAATTTTGGCTTCTGCCGGCGCAGATTTCGTACTTTATGACATGGAACATAGCGGTTTCGATTTCGATGAGATGAAACGGCAGTTTTCCTATATCAGAGGGTTGGATCTTGTACCAATTGTGCGCCCACCGGGAAAACAATATCAGTTTGCATCGCGATTGTTGGATCTTGGCGCGATGGGTTTGATGATGCCAATGGTCGAAAGCGCTGAGGAAGCAAAGGAAATCGTCTCTTGGACGCGCTACCCTCCCAAAGGCCAACGCGGGGCCATTTTTGGTGGAGCACATGATGATTACGCAGGTGGCGATATCGCTGAAAAAATGAAGGTCGCTGAGGATCGAACCATTGTGCTGGCCATGATTGAAACAGAGAAGGGCGTCGAAAACGTTGATGAAATAATGGCTGTAGACGGTATTGATGGCGCTCATTTAGGCCAGTTTGATCTGTCTTTGTCGCTCAATATCCCTGGTCAGACAGATGGTCCGCAAATTCATTCCGCGATTGAAAAGATGCTTGAGGCTTGCCAGCGCCATGAAAAATTCGCGGCTTGTATGGCGCCGACTGTTGACATCGCTAAAGCGTGGATGGCGCAGGGTTTCACCATGGTGTCTTATTCCTACGACATCGGCTTGTTGGCGAACAGTCTGTCAAGCGGCTTGGAAGAGTTAAAGGAGTGTCGCCAGGGCGATTAGAGTTGGGGCGGGCAGAGGGGTGCTGGCAAAGCAACATCGGTTGAAGCGGGCAGGTCGGTGCCTTAGCGACCTGCCATTATAAAATACTAGACGTTCAAGTACTTCAACCAGTCCCAAGATCATTCGCTTAGCGATGATGCTATACGCACCTTTCCTGCCTTCGATTTGTACCGTCGAAGATCTGCTGTTTGAACGAGGCGTCGATTTGAGCCGTGAAACGATCCGCTATCGGGAGCTCAGGCTCGGCCCAATGTTTACCGCAAAGACTAGAAGACAGATGATCGAGGGAATGAAACCCAGCCGCTGGCGATGGCATCTGGACTAGATAATTTTAAAACTCATCGGTGCGTGAAATTATCCTTGGCGGACCAGTGCACCTTTGATCAGCAGGTTTATCAGAGTTAGATGCCAGTCGCATTTGAATCCAGCAGAATTCGAACTGATGGTAAAACTCCGCAAAATCAATGGTATGATGTGCGGAGAAGGTTCGCTGCCAGTCCCTGTCTCTCCGCCACTTACACTTGCCAAAACAGATGATGGGCCCTTATGGGGCCCTTTTTTCTTTTGGTTTCAAAGGGGTTTAGCCGTTGCGACCGCCCTTCGGAGACTGGCTAAATACCCAAAATCGGTCTCTGAACCCGCTTTGTCTCTAACCGACCGCCCTAGGCCTTCAGAAGGGCGCATTAAAAAAGTGAAGCAATTTCAGTGTGTTGGCGTTT
>NZ_JBASXK010000133.1:0-10458 GCF_049276915.1 Aestuariivita sp.
GTGTGGCCGCGGCTGCCATTAGCGGCAGCAATGCGCAGGGAGCGGGCTTTGCAAAGTTTCGCCAGTTCCCCGACAGCGGACCTTCGTGTAGCGTGCGGTGAAAGCCGGCTCAGAGCCCAACCTGTACTTTGGATTTTCTCGCTGCGTGCGCTCGCAGCTTCAGAGATGCCGCAAGAGCAAGAAATTTGGTGCCCCTGCGCAGCGGAAAGAGCGGTCACTCATGCAGACCGCAGCGAGGATCATACCTCGAATTCACAGGGACAGACCCGCCTTTTGCTGATGCGGCCAGTGCTGACGCAGAACAACCTCGCTTTTACTGCACGTCTGGCGCTGCGGTTCAGTTTGTGTCGCGGGAGCGGCCGTTGTGGTTGCCAAATCTATCCGAAGGAAATTGTGCTGTCGCGGGACGAAAAACCCGACGTAATGGCCGTGCCGTGATCGGGGTTCCACATCCGGATTTCGAAGAACTCGTAGTGGCTTTGTCGGTGCTAAGGCCGGGTGAAGCGGTCGATTTGAAAACCATCAAGCAGGCTGCATCATCGGGACTTGCGCGTTTCAAGCCTCCGAGAAGGATCATTGCTGTAAAAACCTGCTGCGCAACGCCATGAAAACAGTTGATACAAACACCCTTCGAGATGCGCCTAAAAACTTGTTTGCATTAGTGAAATTAACCTCCTCGTTGCGGGCCAAAGAAGGCACTTGATTTAGGGTCGTATATCCATTTAGATCGAAAACTATATAAATGATGATGTCAAACGAGGCCACTCCATGCCCTTACAAGCCCCGATCGATGACAAGTGGATTGCCTGTTTTTCAGAGAGTTTTTGCATGTCAGGCGTTCAACAGGGCGACCTCGTCTATGTTCTGTCGGAATCCAGGTCCAACCCTGTTCTGGTTCAGTTGGCAGAGCTGGGGTTGGGGCGGATCGGCGCGCGCGTGGCCAGCCTCAGGCTCCCCTCGGCACGGCATAGCGCAGCGCAGCCGATCCGCTCGACCGGGGCGTCGGATGCGGCGGATGCCTATGGGGACCTGATGCGGACCATCGGGCCCACCGGGCTGGTGGTGGATGTGACCGTCGAGGGCATTCTGCACAGCCCGGCGCGGCAGGAATTGTTGTCGACCGGTGGTCGAGTCTACATGATCTCGCATGAACACCCTGAGGTCCTGGAACGCTGCATGCCCAACCCGGACCTGGTCGACCGTGTCGGTCACTCGTTGAAACGGCTGGAAAAGGCCAAGACCATGCGGGTGACCTCGCCCGCGGGAACCGACCTGACCGTTGATGTCCGTGGGGCGCCGGTGCGCGGCGGCGCCGGCTTCTTGTCTGACGGACAACCGATTGCCTATTGGCCCGCCGGCCTGGCGCTGTGCTTTCCGCTGGAAAACACCGTGAATGGCACGGTGGTTCTGAACACCGGTGACGTGAACCTGACCTTCAAGCGTTACTTCGAGGGGCCGGTGACATTGACCATCGAAAACGACCGGGTGACGGAAATCGCCGGTGACGGGCTGGATGCGGTTGCGCTGCGATCGTATTTCGCGACCTGGGACGACCCCGAGGCCTATACCATTTCGCATGTTGGATGGGGCCTGAACCCCGGTGCACGTTGGGACAGCCTGCACCTTTACGACAAGAACGAAATCAACGGAACCGAGCTGCGCGCGGTGGAAGGCAACTTCCTGATCTCCACCGGCGCAAACGAGTTTGCCGATCGCTACACGCCCTGCCATTTCGATTTTCCGATGCGCGATTGCTCGGTCTGGATCGACGAGGCGCAGGTGGTTGATCGCGGCAAGCTGTTGCCTGAGTTCCAATAGTGCGCGAGCCGATCCACAGATATGTTCCGGGTCAACCCCGTCTGTCCTTTGATCGGCTGGGGGATGGCCCACCTGTGGTGTTTCTGCATGGGATAGGTGGCAACCGGTTTCAGTGGCGTAATCAGTTGGAGGCCTTCGGTAACCGGTTCACGGCAATTTCATGGGATGCGCGCGGCTATGGCGCGTCGGATGATTACAAGGGAGAACTGTCTTTTGTGGATTTTTCCGCCGACCTGCTCCGGCTTCTGGACCATTTGAACGTCGACAAGGCCCACTTGGTGGGTTTGTCTATGGGCGCGCGTATCCTGTTGGATTTCGCCCCCGATAACCTGTCGCGGATTGCCACGCTGACCTTGTGTGACTTCTTTTACGGGTTTGATGAATCCCTGACCGATGAGAAGCGGGAAGAATTCATCACCCTGCGGCAAAAACCGCTGTTGGAAGGCAAGACGCTAACCGATCTTGCCCCTGCTCTGGTGGCCTCGCTTTTGGCGCCGAACCCGCCAGCGGCGGTGCGCCAACGGCTGATCACCAGCATCGAGGCGCTGCATGTCGACAGCTATCTCAAAACCCTGGCCGCAACGCTGCGCTATAACCGCAGCGCGGCTCTTTCAAGGCTGACCTTGCCGGTCCAGATGATCTATGGCGCATTGGACCGCCTGACCCCGCCCAGCATCGGCGAGGGTGCCCTTGGGAAACTACCCGATGGGCGGCTTGCCGTGATCCCCGGGGCGGGACACCTGTCGAATATCGAAGATCCCGCCGCCTTCAATGACATTCTCGCGGGGTTCCTGAAGGACCACCGCGATTCCGCATGCTGGAGGGGCTGAACCATGCTGTATTCCATCACGCTGGTCGACCGGCCCCACAGCGCGGCCTTGCGCGCAGAAACCGCCGCCACACATCGCGACTATGTTGGTGGGTTTTTCAACCTGATCGCGCTTGGCGGGCCGCTCCTGGCTGCGGACGGCAAAACCATGATCGGAAGCCAGATCGTGATCGACCTGCCAGATGCAGAGGCGGCGCAATGTTTTGTCGACAACGAACCCTATAACCGTGCGGGCCTGTTCAGTCAGGTTCTGATCCACAGGTTCGGAGCAGCAGTGTCCAATCCGGATTTGATCAAGGGAAACAAGACATGAGCCAACCAAAGACAGACATCCCTGTACTGATCGTCGGCGCCGGGTCGGTCGGGCTATCGCTTGCCGCCGAACTGGGCTATCGCGGGATCGGTGCGAAGATGATCGAAAAGGCCGATGTGCTGAACCCGCATCCGCGTGCCAACGCCGTGGCGAACCGGACGATGGAGTATTTCCGCCGTTGGGGCGTGGACGAAGCGATTGCGTCTTCCGGGCTGCCGCCGGACATGCCGTCACGGTATTTGTGGGTTTCGTCGCTGTTTGGGCAAAAAGTCCACCAGGTCGATCTGCCCTCGTTGGCCAAAATCCGCGAATCCGTGTGCGGCGGCTATGCCGCGGGTGAGCAAAGCTGGTCCCCTTATCTGAAGACCACAACCGGGCAGAACAATGTCGAGGAGATCATCCTGGACTATGTCCAGGTCTGTGATGCGGTATCGGTGCATATGCAAACCGAGTTGATTGCCTTTGAAGACAAGGGGGATCACGTGGTTTGTACCCTGCGCGATCTGACCACGGGAGAAGACCGCGAGATAACCTGTCGTTACCTGGCGGCCTGCGACGGCGGGCGGTCGCCTGTTCGCGAGCATTTCAAGGTTCCACTGACCGGGCGCGCGGCGTTGTCGCGGTTCATCTCGGTCTATTTCCGGGCGCCGGACCTGATCGAACACAACAAGTTCGGTAACGCCAACATCTATTTTCCGCTGCACAGGGACTATCGCGGGTTCCTGCTGAACTGGGACGGGGTGCAGACCTTTACCTACCACCTGATCCTGAAAGAGGGGCAGGATTGGGAGGATGTCAATCCGGTGGACGCCATCCGCGCCGTTGCCAGACGCCCCGACATGCCGGTCGAGATCATCTCGACCCAGCCATGGACGGCGCATGCCCTGACAGCGGAAAACTATCGCCCATCGCCCAACGTCTTCCTTGCTGGGGATGCAGCACATCTTTTCACTCCCACCGGTGGATTTGGGATGAACACCGGCGTGTCCGACGCCATTGACCTGGCGTGGAAGCTGCAAGCGGCGCTCGAGGGCTGGGCCGGCCCCGGGTTGCTCGACAGCTACTCGACCGAACGTCAACCCATCGGCGTGCGCAACACCTCGGAAGCGGCCAATTGCTTTGACGAGCTGTTTTCCGTGATGCAGCACGGTGACGAGATTGATGCAGAGGATGCGGTAGGCGAGAAACTGCGCCGTGAATTGGGCATTAGCCTCAAGGCACAGGAAAAACTGATCGTGTCCTCGGGCACCTTGCTGGGGTATCGCTATGAAGGCTCGCCAATCGTCGTGACCGATGGCTCGCCCGCGCCCGAGGATCATCCGCGCAACTATCAACCCACTGCGCGCCCCGGCCATCGAGCGCCGCATGTCTGGTTGCAGGACGGAAGTGCCCTGATGGACCATTTTGGCCCGGGCTTTACGCTGCTGGTCTGCACCGACTCAGGGGAGGACGATGCATCCGGGCTGAACGATGCCGCGGACGCTCTTGGCATCCCATTTTGCATCTGCCGCCAAGCCGACCCCGCAGTTCGCACGGCCTATGAGGCAGATTTCACGCTGGTTCGCCCGGACCTGATGGTCGCCTGGCGCGGCGACAAGCTGCCCGCAGATCCGGAAGAATTGTTCAGAACTGTCACCGGGTCTTAATATGGCACATTCAGTCGCACCCCAGGTCGCAACACGCTCAAAACCCTTCTTCGAAACAGGCGATGATGTCTCTCAATTGGGTTTGAAATTCAAGGGTGCGCCGCTTGCCCAGCCGGGCAACAAGACGGTCGTTGGTTTCCCGGGCGCGGGTGGTCAATTCCGCGACAAGATCCTCGCCCACAGGGGTCAGCGTGACAATCGCCTGACGACCATCTTTGGCATCAAAGCTCTTGTTCAGAAGGCCGTCCTTGACCGCAAGATCAACCAGCCGCGTAACGGTCGGTTGTTTGAGCATGAGCCGTTCGGTCAGATCCTTGATCGAATACGGTTGGTGTTCGGACAACCAGATCAGCATTCGCCAGCGACTGCGAGAAGTGTCCCCAAGTTTCATGCCGTTATGAAACTCCTCGGTCACAAGATAACTACATCTCTGGGTCAGATAGGGCAGGAGATCAGGAAGGATTTTGTCAGTCATTTCCAGGCTCCAGTACTTCGAAATCTATATGTTTTTTGTTTAACCACTACCGGCAGACCCCGCAATCCCATCAAAAAACAACATGCCGGTCCAACCTCAACAAGGAGAGAACCATGAAAACCATCGTGAAGGGTTTACTATCTGCCATTGTGGCCTCGGTTTTGGCCACTCAGGCCATGGCGCAAGATACCGTTCTGCGCGTCTCGAGCTGGTTGCCGCCGTCGCACCCGATCGTAAGAGACATGATTTTGCCCTGGGGCGAAGATGTCGCCGCCGCCACCGAAGGCCGTGTGAAACTCCAGTTGCTTGATGCACCTCTTGGCCCTCCACCGGCCCATATGGACCTGGCTCTGGCGGGTGCAGCAGACATTACCTATGGCGTGCACGACTACACTCCGGGACGGTTCAGCCTGCATCAAGTCGTCCAGTTGCCCTTCCTTGCAGACAGCGCTGCGGTGGCGTCAGTGGCCTATTGGCGCGTCTATGAAAAACATCTGGCCGGGGCAGAGGAACATAAGGGCGTTCAGGTGCTGGGCCTCTTCACCCATGGGCCGGGCCTGATCTACTTGCGCGACAAGGCGCCCAGCCCGCTGGCGGATCTCGCCGGGGCGAAGCTGCGCGTCGCCGGGCCAATGACCGCGGCAATGACCTCGTCGCTTGGCATGACGCCGGTTCAGGCACCTGCACCTCAATCCTATGAAATCTTGTCCGGTGGAATCGTCGATGGCACCTACTTTCCCGCCGAGTCCATCCCGTTCTTCAAGATCACCGACGAGCTGTCTCACGGGCTGCGTGCACCGGGTGGCCTCTACAACATTTCCTTCTTCATGGTGATGAACAAAGGTGCCTTCGACCGCTTGTCTGAAGCTGATCAGGCGGCGATCATGGCGCTCTCGGGCGAAGCGTTTGCATTACGGGCGGGCAAGGCCTGGGATGCAGCGGATGAAAAGGGATATGCCTCGATGGAGGGAAAGGTGACCATCACGGATGCCACCGAAGCCGATATCGCCACATTGACCGGGGCAACCTCGTCCTTGTTTGACAGCGTCAAGTCCGCCTACGCGGCCAAAGGTGTCGAATACGACTCCACGATGGCCAGCCTGAAGGCGGAAATCGAAACGCTGGAGTCGCAATGACGCCAAGGGGCCATGAAAATAGCAGAACCGCGCGGCTTCGGGCACGCGTGGTTCTGCTGACCTCGGTGATCTGCGGTCTGTTGCTGATCGCACTGACCGCGGTGACCGTGATCGACGTGGTGGGGCGCTATATCTTCAATGCCCCGCTATCCGGGGCGTCGGAGATGACCGAGTTTCTGCTCCTGGGAATTATCTTCATCGGGCTTCCCGCCATTACCCTTGATGACGGTCACATCACCATCGACCTCGTCACCTCGCAATTGCCGCAGATGGCGACGTCTATCCTGGCATTTTTTGCAAGGCTTCTTTCTGCGGTATTTTTTGCAATTCTCGGCTGGCAACTTCTGGAACATGCCGAGCGGCTGGCCCTCTACCAGGACATCACTGTCTACCTTCGCATTCCCTTTGCGCCATTTTGCACTGCCGCCGCCTATCTGATGATACTGTGTTCGGTGATCGTGACCGTGCAAATCCTGCGCCCCTTACTGACACGTAAACCGGGAGCACCAAGAGCATGAGTTGGGTCCTGGGGCTGGCAATTCTCTTCCTGTTGATCTTTGCCGGGGTACCAATCGCCATTGCGATGGGGCTTGTCGGTCTGATCGGAACCGCGTCGATCATCGGACTGGACCCCGCGTTCTTCCTTATCGGCGGTGTCTATTTCGATTCCGGGCGTAACTATTCCCTCTCGGTGATGCCGCTTTTTGTGTTGATGGGCAATCTGATTATCATGTCCGGTATCGCGACCGAGCTTTATGCCGCCGCCCATGCCTGGATGCGTCACAAGCGCGGCGGGCTGGCCATGGCCACCATCGTCGCTGCCGGCGGCTTTGCCTCGGTTTGCGGTTCTTCCCTGGCTACCACGGCGACTTTGGCCAAGATTTCGCTGCCGGAAATGCGCAAGTACGGGTATTCGGACAGGTTGGCGGGGGCCTCGGTCGCCGCCGGTGGGACACTGGGCATCCTGATCCCGCCTTCGGTCATCCTGGTTCTCTACGGGATCATGACTCAGGAACATATCGGAAAGCTTTTCTTGGCCGGGCTTGTTCCCGGCCTGATGGGGGTTTTCTTGTATCTGTGGGCGGTTCGGATTTCCCTGATGCTGAGCGGTGAAACGATGGAAGCGCAAGAGAAGCTGCCACTGCGCGCGCGGATTCAAAGCCTTCGCGGGGTGCTGCTGACGGCGTTTCTGTTCGTTTTCGTTCTGGGGGGCATCTATCTGCATGTGTTCACCGCGACCGAGGCCGCCGGGATGGGCGCCGCTGGTGCATTTCTCATCACCTTCCTGCGAGGCAAGCTTACCCTGCACGACACGCTGCGCATGCTTCTTGACACCGCCAAGACCACCGCCGTGATGTTCTTCATCTTGTTTGGTGCCATCGCTTTCCTGAATTTTGTCAATCTCTCAGGGCTAACGACGGACCTACGCAGTTTTGTCGTGTCAATCGGCGCCAGCCCTTACGCGGTTATCATCGCAATACTGCTGGTCTACCTGGTTCTTGGCTGTCTTTTGGAAAGCCTGTCGATGATCCTGTTGACGGTTCCGATCTTTCACCCCCTGGTCACCTCAATGGGATTTGATGGTATCTGGTTCGGCATTGTCGTGGTCGTAGCAACAGAGTTGAGCTTCATCACACCGCCGGTTGGCATGAACATATTTGTGCTGCGGGCAACGGCACCCGATGTGCCGCTCTTTTCTATCTATCGTGGGGTGCTACCCTTTGTGGGAGTAGATCTGATACGGCTTGCGCTGATCGTGGCTCTGCCGGGGCTCGTCAGCCTTTTTGGACTTCTCTACTGACGAAAGCGTCACAATCGATGGCCCGTGGCAGACCCAAAAAGCGCGGAAAGCCCAGAAACTACCTGGTAACAAATCGCCTTCGCAAGAGCTGTGGCTTGATCGATACGCTTCCTTTGTGGGCAATGGAACGCAGATTCGGAATGGCCGGTTGATCTGCAACCCGGGTATTATCTGTCATGCTGTCGCTGCGTTTGGCCTGATTGACCGCATCTCCTTCTGCCGAGGAGCGTAAACTCTCGCGCCGTTGCAGTTACCCGATCCAGCGTCGCCACGACGTCCTCACCGCGATAACTGAACCGCGCGTCGAGCACCGGCACGTATCGCGAGAAGGTATCCACAACCGTTAGAACCCGGAGCTTCCTGCCGGTCGCCAGTTGGTCATGAACGAAGTCCATCGCCCAAACATCGTTGGGCCCGACGGCTTCGGCACGATCATCGCGCAGCTTTGCCTTCACCCGCCGCTTTGGCGTCTTGTTTCTGAGCTGCATGCCCAACCGGAGCTGGCGGCTGACATGGCGTTCCGTCAGTCCGACGGCCTCGGCCAGTTCCTGAATGGTGGCGAACTCAGCGGCATCCATGCGCCGCCGCCATCCCCATGCCCGGCCGATGGCACGCAGGATGTGGGGGGCCTGCGTCTGGTCCTCGCTCGGCAGATAGTCGGCGGGCGGCAGAATCTTCGGCCACCTTTACAGTCCGGTGGATGATCGGACGTGATCGTACTGGGAAGATCCGTCGCGACAGCAAGACATTCGGCAAGGAACATGATGCTATCGCCCACAAGGTCAGTGTCGAAGCCTATGCCTCCGGAGCCGGGGCCGACAGTCTTCAGGCCCGTGCCGCCCACTGGATCGATGACCGGCTGGCAATGGGCAAGATCACGGAAAAGACCGCCGTGGGCTATCGCGAGAAGATCGCCGGATGGGCGGCCCTCATCGGCCCCAAGCCGTTCAAGAAGGTCACCACGGCGGACATCGACAGCGCGTTCGCCAAGCTGGCCAAGGGGCAGACCCCGACAGGGCGGGTGCCATCGCCCCGGACGCTCCACCACTACCGCACCGTCCTTGCGACCTTCTACTCGGCGATGGTCAAGAAGCGGGAGATCCTGCACTCGCCGGTGCTGGGCGTGGAGGGTGTCACGGCGGCGTCAAAAACACGGCGGGCACCGACACGGGATGAACTGGTCCGGATGATAGACCTCGCCGAGGGCAGCAATGCCGCCTATGGACAGATGGCCACGATCATGCGGATCAGTGCGGCCCTTGGATTGCGCCGGGGCGAGATCGCGGCGTTACGCTGGCAGGATATCGACTTCGACGGCTTGCGTGTCACCGTTGCCCGCACCGCCACCCAGCCGACGCCGGGCAAGATCTACTTCAAACCGCCCAAGACGAAGGCCGGGGAGCGCACCATCTCGATGCTGGCACCGACCGCGATGCTGTTGCGTGCCCAGCGGGGCAGGGTATCGGAATGGCGCATAAAGGCGGGTGACGCCTGGGCGGATAATGACCTGGTATTCAGCACGCCGGTTGGTGAGGTTCTCCACATCGAGCAACTGAGCCGGAGCGCCGGTCAGATACGCGACAAGGCGGGTGTCAGCCGTGATGTGCTACCGCTCCACGGTCAGCGTCACTACGCGCTCACGGAGCTTCACCGGTCCGGTGTGGACGTTCTGACAATGCAGGCGCGCGCAGGGCATACCGACATCCGGTCCACGCAGGTCTATGTCACGGTCGATGCCGACAAGGACAGGGAAGCGGCAGAAAAGGCGGCGGGGTCGCTGGTATGACAACATACAGCAAAGCCAAGGCTAATCTTTTGTGGGCGCGTGTCCTGCTTGCCAAGGAAGAAGGCTTCGGCCCCGGGCAAGGATTCCGCTATGACATCGCCGACTTTGTCCAAGAGGCGTGGCCTGAGAAGGGCGTTCCAGCCTTGATCCCTGTTTCAGTTGAAGCACGGAAGCATCAAGAGGCCGGTATCAAGACGCGCTATGAACACTCCGTGCCCCTTGGCGTCCTGTTCAAGATGATGTTGGAAACGGATACTGTTGAAGAAATGGTGGATGTCATTGAACGCCACTATCAGACGGCCTTTGTCACCATCGAAGAGGATAAGCGGATCAACGCTCTGGGATATCGTTCAAAGATGCCTGCCGACTGGGATGGAAACATAATGGCCCGGTATGACGCGGCCGGCATTCAGTTCTGACCAAAACCACCAAAATGCCAATGGCGTGCCAATGGAACGCCGAAACGCCGCTCCATCGGGGCGGTGCTTGTCGTCTAAGTCATTGATTTAATGGCGGAGAGACAGTCCGCCTGCATACAACTTATCTGCATCTATTTGAACGTATCTGAATGCACCTGAACATGTACGAAACATCATCAAATTATTGTTTAAATGACATTTTTTTCCAAAAAGTCGTCTTGACGCGTATCATACT
>NZ_JBASXK010000134.1:0-76972 GCF_049276915.1 Aestuariivita sp.
CGGCAGACCGAATGCAAAAGGCGCGCCCTGGACAGGCGCGCCTTTCATCCTGTCAAAACCGGGTGCTTCAGCCGAAGACACGTCCCAATGCGCCATCCACGGCGTGGGTGATATGGTCGATATCATCAGGCGTCGCGATCAGCGAAGGCGAGAAACACAGCGTGTTGTTCTTGCCCGGCACCGACCGGTTGGTGACACCGATGATCACGCCCTGTGCCATGCAGTCGCCAACAACGGCCTGCGCCAGCTTTTCGTCCACGGGATCCTTCGAGGCGCGATCTGCCACAAGTTCGGCCCCACAAAACAGACCCTTGCCGCGCACATCGCCGATCACGGCATGCTTTTCCATCAGGGCATGAAGATTTCCCATCAGGCGCTCACCCATATTGAGGGTATTCTGCAGCAGGCCTTCGTCTTCGATGATGCGCATGTTTTCGATAGCGGCAGCCGGTCCGGCGGTACAGCCGCCAAAGGTCGAGATATCGCGGAAGTAGTTCAGCTTGTCTTCGGGGGCGTCCTTGAATTTGTCGAACACCTCTTCGGTGGTCACAAGACAGGCAATCGCCGCATAGCCCGAAGCCACGCCTTTGGCCATCGTCACCATATCCGGCTTCACGCCATAGTTCTGATAGCCGAACCATGTGCCCGTGCGACCGACACCGCAGACGACCTCGTCAATGTGCAGCAGGATGTCATACTTGGTGCAAATCTCCTGGACGCGCTCCCAATAGCCCGCGGGCGGCTCGATCACGCCGCCGCCTGCCGTGACCGGCTCAAGGCAAAGCCCGCCAACCGTGTCGGGGCCTTCGCGCAGGATGACCGCTTCGATCTGATCTGCGGCCCAAACGCCATAGTTCTCCTCGGGCGCGCCGTCCTGCTCGTGCTTGCGGTATTCAAGGCAGTGGGGCACGCGCACGAAACCGGGTGCGAAGGGGCCGTATTGGGCGTTGCGTTCGTCCTGCCCGCCTGCTGAAAGACAGCCGATCGTGGTGCCGTGATAGTCGCGGTCGCGGTACAGGATCTTGTGCTTCTTGCCGCCATATTTCGCATGCGCGATCTGGCGGATCATCTTGAAGGCCTTCTCATTGGCCTCCGAGCCTGAGTTGCAGTAATAGACCCGGCTCATGCCCGGCATTTTCTCGATCAGCTTGCGGGCAAAAACCGCGCCCGGGATCGATCCGGCGGCACCGGCAAAATAGTTTAGCTTGATCAACTGGTCGCGCACTGCATTTGCGATGCTTTCGCGACCATAGCCCACATTCACTGTCCAGACGGCACCCGAGACAGCATCCAGATGCTCTTTGCCTTTCTGGTCCCAGACTTTCATCCCCTTGCCTTCGACAATGATGCGGGGGTCCGATGTCTCATAGGGTTTGTGCTGAGTCAGGTGATGCCAGATATGGGCTTTGTCAGCCTCGACCACGTGGCTGATGTCGTTTTCGTTGAACGTGCCGTCCATGATGTTCCCTCCAGACGAAATGCGCGCAAAGATACGGTGCCCGCGAACGGACCATAGTCAGATGCATCTCAAAATGAAGCCGGTTTGTATCGCACAGTTAGGACCAGACCTACGTTCCGTTTAAGTCCAGTCTGGCCGCGATTTGGGGCCAGGCTCTGCGCCAGAGTGCCGATTTCCATCTGTTTTCAAGCTGTTTGCGTGTGTTTCGCGTTTGTTTTCGCCGGGTCTGCGGGTCTGGAGTGCGCGGGAAAAAACATTGATTGGCGAAAAGATTTGCAGTCGGATTGATGCAGGCGCGGATCAAACCGCGCGGCGGAAGCTTGCGGGAGCATCTGAAAGGGCGGTTCGAACCGACTGGAATACATCGCCACCGTCCCGGGTGGCTCAATCAGGAGAACAATATGACTGTGAAAACCAAGCTGATGAGCGCGGTCGCTGGATTGGCGATGATGACCGGAGCGCAGGCAGCCCTTGCGGCGGGCCATGGCGGCGAAATCACCGTGGGATACTTCCTCGAGTGGCCCATGCCGTTCCAGTTTGCCAAAGTGAACGGCACCTATGAAGAAGAGATGGGCGTCAAGATCAACTGGGTGAGCTTTGACACCGGCACCGCGATGAGCGCCGCCATGGCCAGCGGCGACGTGCAGATGAGCGTTAGCCAAGGCGTGCCGCCCTTCGTTGTCGCGACCAGCGCGGGCCAGGATCTTCAGATCATTGATGTGGCCGTGTCCTACTCGGACAATGACAACTGCGTCGTGCGCAGCGATCTCGAAATTGACAAGGACAGCGCCGATGAACTGGCCGGCAAGAAAGTCGCCGTGCCTCTGGGAACTGCGGCGCATTACGGCTTTCTCAAGCAGATGAGCCATTTTGGCGTCGATCTGGCAAGCCTCGATGTCGTCGATATGGCACCTGCCGAAGGTGCGGCGGCACTCAGCCAGTCATCCGTTGACATGGCCTGCGGCTGGGGCGGAGCGCTGCGCCGCATGAAGGAAAGCGGCAACGTGCTGCTGACGGGTGCCGAAAAGGAACAACTGGGCATTCTGGTTTTCGACGTCACCTCTGCCCCGGCGGGGTTCGTGGCCGAAGAAAGCGAACTGGTCGCCAAGTTCCTCAAGGTCACCGCGGATGCAAATGCGATGTGGGCGGATGAAGCCAATCACGCAAAGATGCTGCCCGTGATCGCCAAGGATGCCGGCATGGACGAAGCGGCGACAGCTGCAACGCTGGCCGGTTTCGTGTTCCCGTCTGTGGATGAGCAGATGTCAGCCAAATGGCTGGGCGGCGGCGCGCAGGAGTTCATGAAGGGCGTGGCCGAAGTGTTTGTCGAATCCGGCTCGATCGGCAGCGCGCTTGAAAGCTATGCGGCGACGGTCAACACCGGGCCTCTTGCTGCTGCAAAGGGCATGTAAGCCAGATTGGCAGGGCGCGCGCCTTTCGGGGCGCGCGCCGTTTTTTTCGCCATGCGAAGCGGCGTGCAAGCTTTTCGGGGATTTTGAACCGGGGTCTTCAGGCTTTGGGTGATCGTGATCGGGGGCAGAATGACCGGATTGGCCATCAACAACATATCCATGCGTTTTGATCTGCCCGGTGGCGGGTCGGTTCAGGCGCTCAAGGATGTGACGTTGCACCTCAAGGAAGGCGAGCTCATGAGCGTGCTGGGGCCTTCGGGCTGCGGCAAGACCACGCTTTTGAACATTCTTGCGGGCTTTCTGGCTCCGACCGAGGGACAGATCGAGATGAACGGCCATATCGTCACCGGCCCTGATGCCGAACGCGGCATGGTGTTTCAGCAAGGTGCGTTGTTTGAATGGATGAACGTGCGCGAGAATGTCGGCTTTGGCCCTTCGATGAAGGGCATGCCAAAGAACGACAAAGCCGAGATTGTGAACCATTTGCTGGATGTCGTCGGCTTGCAGGATTTCAAGGACAAAGCCGTCTATGAACTGTCAGGGGGCATGCAGCAACGCGTCGCGCTGGCGCGGTGTCTGGCAAATGACCCGGATGTGATCCTGATGGACGAACCGCTTGGCGCTCTGGACGCTCTGACGCGCGAAAAGATGCAGGGCCTTGTTCTCAAGCTTTGGAAAGAGACCGGAAAGACGATCATCCTGATCACCCATTCGGTGGAAGAGGCGCTGTTGCTGGGTGAGCGGCTTCTGGTCATGGCCCCGCGACCGGGGCGCATTCACAAGGAATACCGTCTGCCCTTTGCCGAGATGGGCGTGAATGCCGATCTGCGCGAAGTCAAGAAAGAGCCCGAGTTCGCGGCCAAGCGCGAAGAAATACTGGGTATGATCTGGGATATGGAAGAAGAAATCATGGGCCGCTCGGAGGCTGCGGAATGATCCCACTTCTGATCTATATCGCGATTTTCGTCGCCTCCTATTACCTCGTGAAGCTTGTGGTCAACCGTCGCTCGACACGGGATTACACATCTCTCAAGACGGTCACATTCGGCGATGAAAGCGCGGTTGTGCCGAACCGCGTGGCAAGCTTTGTGTCGATCGCAACCATCTTCCTGCTTTGGGGGATGTTCACCGGCTCGACGCTCTTGCCGTCTTTCCTCCATGCGCCCGGACCGTTCGAGGGCACCACAGGCTTTGAATACACCGCAGAGGCGAATGGTGTGCGCGACAGCGCGACTGTCACGATTGTCGTGCATCCCATCGACGCGGAACCCGACCTGCCCGAGATCGAACCCGGCGAGGGCTGGGCCAAAAATGATGTTGCCGCCATCGGAATGTGGCGTTCTGGCCTGATACGGGTGGATCGCAATGATGAGTTTGGACGTGACGAGGGCGCAGTCGTCGTTGCGATCAACGGTGTTGCGATCGCGCCGGGCGAACGCGTGGCGGTTGCAGACGGGATTGTCTCGCTGTCGGACAAGGGAACGCCCAATTTTCAGCCCGAGAAGGGTTGGCAGATGGAGCCGATCTGGCTGCCTTCACCCGAGGCCGTGATGCAGCGTCTTGGTGAAATCGCCAGTGAAGGGTTTCGCGGTTCAACCCTGGCCGAGCATCTGGGCTATTCGCTGTTTCGCGTGATCGTCGGCTTTGTCTTTGGGGCTCTGATCGGCATTCCGCTGGGTTATGCCATGGGCCTGAGCAACTGGTTCCGCGGCTGGTTTGACCCGATTGTGGAATTCATGCGCCCCGTGCCGCCTTTGGCGCTGATCCCGCTGGTGATCATCTGGGCTGGGATCGGAGAAGCCGGAAAGATCATTCTGCTGTTTCTTGCCGCGCTTTGGATCATGGCGATCGCAGCGCGCTCTGGCGTGTCGGGCGTCAAGATATCCAAGGTGCATGCGGCCTATTCGCTGGGAGCCAGCAAATGGCAGATCATGCGATACGTTATCATCCCGAACTCCCTGCCCGAGATCTTCACCGGGGCGCGAGTCGCGATGGGGGTCTGCTGGGGCACAGTTGTCGCGGCTGAACTGGTTGCCGCTGAACAAGGCGCGGGCATGATGATCATGGTCGCGTCCAAGTTCCAGAACACCGACATCGTTTTGATGGGAATCATCCTCATCGGGGTGATCGGATTTGGCATCGACATGCTGATGCGCTGGGCCGAGCGAATCCTTGTGCCCTGGAAAGGCAAAGGCTGATACCGCTGGAGTTTTGGTCATCGCTGCGAAAATACCTACCCGATATGGATAAGCGCGCGAGATTTTGTTGATCTTTGGAAAAGGCGCATTACATCTGGTGGCACAGGTGCATAGACGCGGTAATGCAAACTGACGGCGGGGCTCGTTTACACAGGTAGACGGGCCTCGTTTTCGTTTGGCTGTTGGGAATCAGAAAAGACGCCAGGTGCTCAGACGCGGTCTTCGCATACGCAGCCACACGGGCCACACTCCTGACGTCTTCCTGAACCATGAGTCCCGCGGACGGGTCTCCGGCTCAGCCACGATGACCTGTGAAGGTCTCCGCGACCGCAACACCCTCGGTCTGCGCCAAAGTCCGACCCCCTCCGAAGAGAGTATCCTCATCTCACGTATCCCTGATCCCTTTGACGATCCATGTCCGATCCGAAAACCAGACCTTGGTCCGCATTGGCATCGTGAGGCCGCTGCTGGACGTAAAGCTTCGCTTTCTTACGCTGACCTGTCTGACCCTAAGGCCGGACCTGCCCGTTAAGCGCGCTGTGCTTTGCTCCACCGCCGTGGTTCGTGAGAACCGCTGCGATATGAAAACTGTGACAAGCCCGTAGGATTTCAGCAAGAAAAATAGCACCTTAGGCAAATTTTTCTTGTGGATAAGATGTTGATATCCTTGTGGAAAATCGGTGGATCAATGTCGATTTCGCAGCTCTGCTAATAGCTTGCACAAGGACACGCGGTTCCAGGCCGAAAACCGGGCCGAACAAGGGAATGCCGCGGTTTCGGGGCGAAGCAGTCAGCGAATCGCTGTTTGAGGGCACCCGCCTGCATGATCGAGCGGATCCACCAATGCGCTATTCGAATCGGTGCGAGGTTTGGTGGAGCCTAGCGGGATCGAACCGCTGACCTCCTGCATGCCATGCAGGCGCTCTCCCAGCTGAGCTAAGGCCCCGAAGACGTGGTCGTCAGATCACATCGTGCGCCGCTCAATAGGCGCAACACCGGGCGGGATCAAGCAGAAAATCCCGCCCGGTGAGTCGTGTTTTTATTCGTCGTCGTCTGCGGCGACGTCGGCGATTTCGTCCAGCGAGACTTCATCATCGTCGTCGTCGTCTTCAAGCAGATCATCGTCCAGATCCACATCGACTGTGTCATCATCGTCGAGGATTGCGTCATCCTCGGTATCTGCGGCATTTGCCTTTGCAGATGCTGCATCAGCTGCGTCTGCAGCGATCATGCGAGTCTTGTTCAGATCGATTTCGACCACCTCACCCGTATAGGGGCTGATGATCGGACTTTTGTTCATGTCGTAAAACCGTTTACCCGTAACCGGGCAAAGGCGTTTTACGCCCCATTCATCTTTGGGCATATGACGTCCCCTTCAAAAACTGCTGTGTCGTATCGACGATTCAGGTCACGTGCCATATGACATGGTCAGTGTCAAAGGCTTTGGCATCGGGCAGATCGGTTCAGGAGGCGTGGGTGAGCGAGTATGTCATTCAGGGCGATCCCCCTGTGCGCGTGCATTTGCGCCGATCCGCCCGTGCGCGCCGGATAAGTCTGAGGGTTTCCCGGCTGGATGGGAAGGTGACCTTGACCCATCCCGCAAGCGTACCTGCGGGAGAGGCCTTGGATTTCGCCCATGAGCGCGCGGACTGGTTGCGCGGTCACGTGACGGATGTGCCGCTGAGCGTGCGCGTCGGGATTGAAACCGAGCTGCCGATCGAAGGCCAGCTGCGCCGCGTCGTGCAGACGCAGGGCCGGCGCATCGAGCTGGCCCCTTTCGAGATCGCGGTACCGGGATCGCCTGAGACGGTAGGCAAGCGGCTCGAAAGCTATCTGAAAACGCTGGCACGTGACCGATTGGCAGCGGCTTCGGATGACTATGCTGCGCGTCTGGGCAAAAGCTTTCAGCGGATCAGCCTGCGTGACACGCGATCACGCTGGGGATCATGCTCATCGCGCGGCACGCTGATGTATTCCTGGCGGCTGGTCATGGCACCGCCAGAGGTGCTTCGTTACGTGGCGGCCCACGAGGTGGCCCATCTGGCCCAGATGAACCACTCGCGGGCCTATTGGGATGGGCTGCTGCGCATACATGGCCCTTTCGATATCCAGCGCCGCTGGCTGCACGAGCAGGGCGGCGATCTGCACAGGTTTCAGTTCACCGCTTGACCGGGCCTGCATATGTGATCACAAACTGGTTCCATGCTGATAAATCCCCGCCCTGCTGACACCAGCTCCGCTCATGACCGGGTCTATCGCGCGTTGCGCACGCGTATCATGCACGGAGAGATGGCTCCAGGCCAGGCGCTCACATTGCGCGGAATCGGCAAGGAGTTCGATGTCTCGATGACCCCGGCGCGTGAAGCGCTGCGTCGCCTGGCGGCAGAAGGGGCGCTGTTTCTGTCGAGTTCGGGTCGTGTGTCCACGCCAGAGCTGTCCAGCGAGCGAATCGAGGAACTGGCCGCCCTGCGAGCCCTGATCGAAGTTGAATTGGCCAGTCGCGCCCTGCCGCGTGCGCATATCGCGCTGATCGAACGGCTCCAGAGCATCAACGCCGTGACAGCCGAGGCCGTCGCGCAGCGCGACGCAGTCACCTATATCCGAACGAATCTCGAGTTTCACCGCACGCTGTACCTGCGCGCACAGGCCCCGGCGATGCTGGCCATGGCCGAGACCGTCTGGCTGCAGCTGGGCCCGACAATGCGCGCGCTCTATGGCCGGTTGCGCCGCACCGAACCGCCGCAGTTTCACCGCATGATCATCGCCGCGCTCAAGGCCGGGGATGAGCCTGGGCTGCGGCTTGCCGTGCGTTCGGACGTCACGCAAGGTCTGCGCTTGCTGACGACCTGACCCGGCAGGTTTCAACATGCATTGTGTATTGCACCCCTGACCCTCCCGCCCCTATCGTGGGTGTCATAAACGGGAGGAATATCTATGTCTGATTTCACAAGGCGCGGTGCGCTGGGTCTGCTTGGCGGTGCCGCCACACTGCCGATGCTGGGCGCGCCTGCGTTCGCGAACACAAAAATGACCGTGGGCGCATTGCGCTTTACCAGCCACGCGGCAAGCTTTGTCGCGCTTGAGCGGGGCTATTTCGCCGAAGAAGGCCTCGACGTCGAATTCCGCTTTTTCGAAGCCGCACAACCGATGGCGGTTGCGATCGCCTCGGGGGATGCGGATTACGCCGTCACCGCGATCTCGGGCGGGCTGATCAGCCTGGCCGAAAAGGGTGCCGCCAAAGTGATCGGCGGCGCTCTGATCGAAGAGCAAGGCATTGATGGCCAGAAGGTCATGGCGTCAAACGCGGCCTATGACGCCGGTTTAACCAGCCCCTCCATGCTGGATGGCAAAAGCTTTGCGGTGACCCAGCCGGGATCATCTTTCCACTATATGGGGTCCAAGATCAGCAGCGCCGAAGGCGCAACGGTCAGCTTCAAGCCGCTTCAGAAGGTCGGAGCGATCATCGGCGCGATGAAGTCGGGGCAGGTCGATGCCTGGACCATCGTGCCTCACATCGCCAAGCCCATGGCGGCGTCAGGTGCCATGAAGATCATCGGCAATGTCTCTGACTATCTGCCGGGCTATCAGGTCACGACCGTGTTCACCTCGGCCGAGAATGCCGCGAACGAGCGGGCCAAGACGGAAAGCTTCCTGCGTGCGTTCTCGAAAGGTGCCGCAGATTTCAACGCAGCCTTGGTGGACAAAACCGCCGGTGCAGAAGCGGATGAAGAGATGGTCAAGCTGATCCACAAATATGTCTATACGGATCGCCCGTTCGACAAGGCCGCCCCATCCATCCGCAACGGTGCGATGCGCATCAATGCAAATGCTTCGCTGAACATGGCTTCGGTCAATGACCAGTTGGACTGGTTCAAATCCGAAGGTCTGGTGAAAGAGACGATCACGACAGAGACGGTTGTCGATACGTCCTATGTCGAGACGATGAGCTAAGCAACAGGCCGGGCTCAGGCCCGGCCTTTCGCTGTCACCATGGATTTGCGCGCCGATCATATAACCCACCGCTATGGCGACATGACGGTGCTGGAAGATGTGTCGCTGGATATTCCGGCGGGCGAGATCCTGTGCATCATCGGCCCTTCGGGCTGTGGGAAATCCACGCTGTTGCGCCTGCTGGGCGGTCTGGAGAAACCAACTGCGGGACAGGTCCTGCAACTGGGCGCTCCGCCTGCGGGATGTCTCAACCCGCTGACCTATGTGTTTCAGGATTTCGCCTTGCTGCCTTGGCGCAGCGTGCAGGGCAATGTCTCGCTTGTGCTTGAGGATCATGGCCTTGAGCGACATGCATCGGACGCCATTATCGACGACGTTCTGGCGCGCACGAAGCTGTCGGATTTCAAGGCGGCTTTGCCGCGCCAGCTGTCGGGTGGCATGAAGCAGCGCGTTGCCATTGCGCGCGCACTTGCGGTCAACCCCGCCGTGATGCTTCTGGATGAACCCCTTTCCGCGCTGGATGCACAGACGCGTGAGCTGTTGATGGACGATCTTATCGGTCTCTGGTCGCGCCAGCCTTTCACCGGAGTCTATGTCACCCATAATCTTGCCGAAGCGGTGCGGCTGGGCCATCGCATTGCCGTGCTGTCGCGGCGCCCCGGTCGGGTGCGCGAAGTGATCGAGGTGCCCATGGATCTGACCGACCGCCGCCCCGGCATGGCTGAACTGGAACAGATGCAATCCCGGCTCTGGAACATGATGCGCGACGAGGCCCTTGCGGCAGATCAGGAGCTGGCAGATGTCTGACGCCAGCCAACAACGTCCCGTTCCCTTTCGCGGCGGCGGGTTCCGCCCCACGGCACGGCGCGGTATGGGCCTTCTGGTCTTCGTGGTGCTGATTGCCGTCATCGAATGGGGCACGCGGGCGGGCTGGATTTCCAACCTGACGCTGCCGCGCCCCTCGGATGTGGCGCAGACCTTCGTCGAACTCTGGAACAGCGGGATGCTGTTACAGCATCTGGTCCCCTCGGTGACGCGCCTGATCGTGGGCGGGCTGATGGGGATTACCGCCGGTATTCTGGTCGGGGTGGTCATCGGCCTGTTCAGCTATGTGCGCGCCGGGTTGATCCCCTTGGTCGCGGCGATCTTTCCGATCCCAAAGATCGCGCTTCTGCCTTTGTTCGTGATCTGGTTCGGCATTGATGAGGCCTCGAAATACGCGCTGATCGCTTTGGGCACATTCACCCCGACGGTGGTGGCCACATATGGCGCGGTTGATAACGTGGATCGTACGTTGATCCGGATGGGCCAAAGCTTTGGCCTGAGCTGGATGTCCATCGTGCGCAAGATCGTGTTGCCGGGCGCTTTGCCCGGAATCCTGTCTGGCCTGCGCGTCAGCGTGGCCATCGGGATCATCCTGCTGGTGGCCGCCGAAATGCTGGGCGCGGAGTTTGGCGTGGGTGCCTATATCCTGCAGGCCGGATCGCTTTACGATCTGGAACGGCTGTTTGCCGGCGTGGTCATTCTGTCGGTGATGGGCGTGCTGACAAGCTGGCTGATCGGGCGCGCCGAGAAACGTCTGCTGCGCTGGCGCTCCTGAGAGGTTTCGATCAGGCGGCGAGGCCCTTTGATCCGATATCCAGGAACTTGCGGCGCCGATCTGCAACCAGCGCCTTGGCGTCTTTGCCTTTCAGCTCATCCAGCATTGCGGAAATCGCCTTGCCGACAGCCTCGATGGTTTGCGGTTTGGCACGGTGCGCCCCACCCAGAGGTTCCTGGATGATCCGGTCGATCACACCCAGTTTCTTGAGGTCCTGCGCCGTCAGCCGCAACGCTTCGGCGGCTTCGCGCATCTTCTCGGCGTCTTTCCAAAGGATCGACGCACAGCCCTCCGGGCTGATCACGGAATAGACCGAATGCTCAAGCATCGCGACCCGGTTGGCCGTTGCAAAGGCCACCGCACCGCCTGAGCCGCCTTCGCCGGTGATGACGGATACCAGCGGAACGCCGATCTGCAGGCAGGTCTCGGTCGCACGGGCAATCGCTTCGGACTGACCGCGTTCCTCGGCACCTTTTCCGGGATATGCACCCGGTGTGTCGACCAGAGTAATCACGGGCAGGCCGAACTTGTGGGCCATCTCCATCAGGCGGACGGCCTTGCGGTATCCTTCGGGGCGCGCCATGCCAAAGTTGCGCTCGATCCGGCTTTTGGTGTCGGTGCCCTTTTCATGACCGATCACCATGACGGGACGGTCTTCAAACCGGGCAAGGCCTCCCATGACCGCGTGATCATCGGCAAAGTTGCGATCGCCCGCCAGCGGTGTGTATTCCTGAAACAACACCTTGATATAGTCCTGGCAATGGGGGCGTTCGGCGTGACGCGCCACCTGGCATTTGCGCCAGGGCGTGAGGTCTTTGTACAGATCCTGCAGAATCTTGGCGGCCTTGGCATCCAGTGCCTTGGCTTCGTCATCGATATCCATCTCGGCGTTTTGACGGGCAAGCGCGCGCAGTTCTTCTGCCTTGCCTTCGATCTCGGCCAGCGGTTTTTCAAAATCGAGATATTGGGTCATATCACTCGTCCCTTGCCTGTGCGTCTATATGGCCGGAGGGGCGCGCAGATGCAATGCCGGGCGCATTCAGGGCCAGATCACCGGATAGAGAGAGGCCACCAGAAGCCCCGCCATGATCCAGTTGAACGCCCTGAGGCGCGCCGGGCTTTGCAACAACCGTGCCATCTGCTGACCCAAAAGCGTCCATGAACCGACCGAGGGAAGGTTGATAAGCCCAAAGATCAGCCCGACGATCAGGATCGCATAGAGGCTGCGCTCGGGGGTGTAGGCGCTGATCGCGGTCAGGGCCATCGTCCAGGCCTTGGGGTTGACCCATTGAAAGGCCGCCGCCTGCAGGAACGTCATCGGCGTGCCGGTGGACGCGCCGGTTCGGGCGGGCACCGCATTGGCGATTTTCCATGCCAGATACAGCAGATAGGCGACACTGCAGGTTTTCAGAATACTGTAGCTGATCGGATAGGCGTCAAAGATCTGGATCAGCCCTGCGCCCACCAGCAGGATCATGAAGACAAAGCCAAAGCCCACTCCCAACATATGCGGGATAGTGCGCCGAAACCCGAAATTGGCACCCGACGCCATCAGCATCAGATTGTTGGGCCCCGGCGTGATGGACGAGACAAAGGCGAAGACCGCCAGGGCAATCAGAATCTCATATGTCATGATGAACAGTTTGACGTGTCTTTATCGCCATGTGCTTGCGTTTTGCGGCGATACTTGACTATTTTTGCAATTAATGGCGAAAACAGACAGAATAAACGAACAAATATTGCAAGAGCTGTCGCGCGATGGGCGGATCAGCAACCTTGAGCTTGCTGAACGCGTTGGCCTGTCGCCCTCGGCCTGTCTGCGCCGGGTGCAGGACCTGGAACGTTCGGGCGTGATCCTGGGATATCGCGCGGTGGTCAATCCGGCGGCGCGGGGTGTTGGCTTTGCCGCCTATGTCGGTGTCGGTCTGAACGAGCACTCAAAACAGGCGCAGCTGAAGTTTGAACGCGCGATGGCGCGCGCGCCGGAGGTTGTGGAATGTCACAACATCACTGGAACGATCGAGTATCTGCTGCGCGTCGAATGCGCCGATCTGGCGGCCTACAAGACGTTTCACACCGATGTTCTGGGCACGGTGCAGCATGTGAATGCGATCACGTCCTATGTGGTCATGGGCTCACCCAAGGACACTCGCAGATAAGAGCGCGCGCACAGGAATAACCGAGCCTTCACAGACACCTGTCCCGTCTGTCCGAGCCGTCTTGCGCAGCGGTGCCGGTCAGCCTTTTGCGATCATCTCGGTTTGGCGCACGATGACTTCGGCCTGTTTGATCGAAGCGATATCGACCAGACGGCCCTTGTACACGGTGGCCCCTTCACCATTTGCCTTGGCCGCTTCCATCGCGGCAAGGATCTCGCGCGCTTCGGTGACCGCGGCTTCTGTCGGGGTGAAGATCTCGTTGGACAGGGCCACCTGCTTGGGGTGGATTGCCCATTTGCCGACCATACCCAGCGTTGCCGACCGGCGGGCCTGTGCGCGGAAACCTTCTTCGTCCGAGAAGTCGCCAAATGGTCCGTCGACCGGCAATACACCATGGGTGCGGCAGGCTGCGACGATCGCCGTCTGCGCCCAGTGCCAGGGATCGGACCAGTGTTTTTGGCCCTCATGGAGCATGTAATAGCCTTCCTGCGTGCCACCGATCCCGGTTGTGTTCATGCCCATCGAGGCGGCAAAGTCAGCCGCTCCCAGGCTCATGGCCTGCAGGCGCGGGGTGGCGGCGGCGATCTCCTCGACATGCGAGATGCCGGCGGCGGATTCGATGATCACCTCGAAGGCGATCCGCTTTTTGCGTCCCCTGGCCGCCTCGACGGCGCTCACCAGCGCATCCACCGCATAGAGATCCGCAGCGCAGCCGACCTTTGGGATCATGATCTGGTCAAGCCGCTCGGACGCCTGTTCCAGCAGGTCCACAACATCGCGATACCAATAGGGTGTATCCAGGCCGTTGATCCGCACGCTGAGTGTCTTGCTGCCCCAATCCACATCGCCGATGGCCTCGATCACGTTCTTTCGCGCCCGGTCCTTGTCAGACGGTGCCACCGAATCTTCGAGGTCGATATTGACGACATCCGCGGCCGAACCTGCCATTTTCTCGAAGATCGCAGGCCGTGAGCCCGGGCCGAAAAGCTGGCAGCGATTGAGGCGGGCGACCGGTGTTGGCTGGATGCGAAAGCTCATGAGGGGTCCGAGACCTTGTGTTGCGGATGTTATGGGGATCGCTGGTATTTAATTGCGCCGAACGGCGCAAGGTCGATTCTGCGTGCGCAGCATGGTTGCGGCACTGCAGCGCGACCAGACGCGCCGGATTCGATGGCCTTTGGAATCTCCTGCAAGATTCTTCGGCAAATTTTGCAATTCATGGAAGAATGTTGCAGCGCTTTGCCGTGAGCACGCTCAAAACGCGACCGGATTAGCCCTGTTTGAGGTATTGTCGAGCGCAAACAGCGGAGATTTACCATGATCGAAACACCCTATCTTTTGTTTCTGGGCGATGCGCCGGATCAACTGGCCGCGAAGGTCGCACAAGGTATCAAGGATTGGCGTCCCGAGAATGCTATAGGTCAGTATCGCATGACGGGATGCGGCGCGGATGTGGGGTTGACCGACATGACGCTGGCCGAGGCGCGCGACGCGGGGGCCAAGACCCTTGTGATCGGCGTGGCAAACCGTGGGGGCATGATTTCCCAGGCGTGGAAAGACGTTTTGATCGAAGCGCTCGAGATGGGGTATGATCTGGCCTCGGGCCTGCACAACCTGCTGCGCGATGAGAGGGATCTGTCCTCTTGCGCCCAGATGCACGGTGGCACGCTGCATGATGTGCGCGTGCCCACGGACGCCTATCCGATTGCCAATGGCAAGAAACGCAGCGGCAAACGTGTGCTTGCCGTGGGTACGGATTGCTCGGTCGGCAAGATGTATACCGCGCTTGCGCTGGATGAAGCGATGCGCCGCAAAGGCATGAAGTCGACCTTTCGTGCGACCGGGCAGACCGGAATCCTGATCACGGGGCATGGCGTGCCGCTGGATGCGGTGATCGCGGATTTCATGGCCGGTGCGGTGGAATACCTGACGCCGGATAATGATGCCGACCACTGGGATATCATCGAGGGACAGGGCAGCCTTTATCATGTGTCTTACTCGGGTGTGACCATGGCGCTTATTCATGGCGGCCAGCCTGACGCGCTGATCCTGTGCCACGAGCCGACGCGCAAGACCATGCGCGGTTTGCCGGACTATACCCTGCCCAGTCTTGAACAGGTGCGCGACATGGCGCTGCCCCTGGCGCGGATTGCCAATCCAGCCTGTCAGGTGATCGCAATTTCGATAAACACGCAGCATATGAGCGACGCCGAGGCGGATGCCTACCTGGCCGAGGTCGAGACGCGGCTTGGATTGCCGGCGGTGGATCCGTTCCGTCATGGAGCCGAGAAACTGGCGGATGCCTTGCACGCGATGACCTGAGCGGCCCCGTGGCGGGCCGTCCCTTCGGGGAGGATATTTTGGGCAAGATGAAGGAGCGGGCATGACCATCAGCGTGACGCGGGATGTGTTTCAACTGGCGCAGGTCTTCACCATTGCGCGCGGGTCTCGCACCGAGGCGCAGGTTCTCACCGTGCGCGTGGAGCGGGATGGTGCCGTGGGCTGGGGCGAATGCGTGCCCTATGCGCGCTATGGTGAGACACTTGACAGTGTCGAGGCGCAGATCACCGGCTTGCCGCAAGGGGTAAGCCGTATGGATCTGACGCAGGCCTTGCCTGCCAGTGCGGCACGCAATGCGCTGGATTGCGCCCTGTGGGATCTGGAGGCCAAGCAGGCCGGCAAGCGGGTCTGGGAACTGGCGGGTCTGGCTGAGCCGGCACCACAGATCACGGCCTATACTCTCTCGCTGGACACCCCTGAGAAGATGCAGGCGCAGGCAGAGCTGAATGCCGATCGCCCGCTGTTGAAGATCAAGCTTGGCACGGCCGATGACATGGGACGTCTGGAGGCGGTGCGCCGGGGGGCACCGGATGCCAGGATCATCGTGGACGCTAATGAGGGCTGGAGCGCGGATGTCTATGCCGATCTGGCTCCGCATCTGGTGCGCCTGGGCGTTCTGATGGTCGAACAGCCCTTGCCTGCGGGGCAGGATGACATGCTGGGCGAGATTGCCCGACCCTTGCCGGTTTGCGCAGACGAGAGTTGCCACGATCGCGCGTCTTTGGCGGACCTGAAGGGCAAGTATGACCTTGTCAATATCAAGCTGGACAAGACCGGAGGTCTGACCGAGGCGCTGGCCCTGCGCCAGGCGGCCGAGGCAGCAGGCTATGGTATCATGGTGGGCTGCATGGTCGGTTCGTCTCTGGCGATGGCTCCGGCGACACTGGTTGCGCAGGGTGTGGCGGTTGTTGATCTTGACGGGCCGTTGTTGTTGGTCGAAGACCGGGATCAGCCGCTGATTTTCGACGCGGCGGGTGTTCATCCGCCTGAGGCGGCACTTTGGGGATAGGAGAGGCGTTCATGCGCACCGTTTACGTGAATGGCGAGTATCTGCCGGAAGATCAGGCAAGGGTGTCGATCTTTGATCGCGGATTTCTGATGGCCGATGGCGTCTATGAGGTAACCAGTGTTCTGGATGGCAAGCTGATTGACTTTGACGGTCATGCGGTGCGGCTGGAGCGGTCCTTGGGGGAGTTGGAGATGGCGTCTCCGGTGACCCGGGAGGAGTTGCTGGAGATCCATCGCGAGTTGGTGCGTCTGAACGATGTCAATGAAGGGATGATCTATCTGCAGATCACCCGCGGCGCACCCAGTGACCGGGATTTCGTGTTTCCGGATGCCGAGACCACGCCCTCGACGATCGTGCTGTTCACGCAGAACAAGCCCGGGCTGGCTGACAATCCGGCGGCCAGAAAAGGCATGCGGGTGATCAGCATCGAGGACATGCGCTGGGGGCGCAGGGACATCAAGACCGTGCAGTTGCTCTATCCGAGCATGGGCAAGATGATGGCCAAGAAGGCCGGGGCTGACGATGCCTGGATGGTGCAGGACGGCTTCGTGACCGAAGGCACCAGCAACAACGCCTATATCGTGAAGGGCAACAAGATCATCACGCGCGCGCTTTCCAATGATATTCTGCACGGGATCACGCGGGCGGCCGTGTTGCGCTGTGCGGCCGAAGCGCAGATGGAGGTCGAGGAACGCAACTTCAGCATCGATGAGGCCCAGGAGGCGGATGAGGCGTTCATCACCTCGGCTTCGACCTTTGTGATGCCGGTGGTCGAGATTGACGGCACGAAGCTTGGAGATGGCACCCCGGGGTCTGTTGCGACGCGTCTGCGCGAGATCTATCTCGACGAAAGTCGGAAGGCCGCGATTTGAGCGGCGATATCCCGTTTCGCACCCTGATCCCGCGCGCGGCGTTCGAGGCGCAGGTGGGTCAGGAGATCGGCTGTTCGCGCTGGTTCGATATGGATCAGGCGCGTATCGATGCCTTTGCCGAAGTGACCGAGGATCAGCAGTTCATTCATGTCGATCCCGTGCGCGCCGCCGGGACGATCTTTGGCGGGACCGTCGCGCATGGCATGCTGACGCTGTCGATGCTGTCGGCCATGGCCTATGATGCCCTGCCTGCGCTGGAAGGCATGAAAGCTTCGGTCAATTACGGGTTTGACCGGCTGCGTTTCGTGGCTCCGGTGCCCGGTGGATCGCGGTTGCGCGCCCGCTTTACCCTGTTGAACACCGAAGAACGCAAGGCCGGTCAACTGATGGCCTGCGTGGGCGTTGTGGTTGAAATCGAGGGGCAGGACAAACCCGCGCTCACGGCTGATTGGCGCGTCGTCTATCTGCTTTGAGGCCGCGGGCGGTTTGCCTTTCGGGGACATCCGGCCCGGTTCAAACGCGCTCGCCCCTGTCCATTTTGTTTAGAAAAAGGTCGGCGTCGCGCAACACGGTGTCACGTCTGGTTTCGTCCATGCGATCCCAGGTGCGGTACATGTTGGCCATGCGCGGGTTGCCTGCGAACCTGTCGCGGTGGCGCGCCAGGAAATGCCAGTAGAGCAGGTTGAAGGGGCAGGCGTCTTCACCGGTCTTGGCGCTGACGGAATAGGCGCAATTCTTGCAGTAATCCGACATGCGATTGATATAGGCCCCGGACGAGACATAGGGTTTGGATGCGATGATCCCGCCATCTGCAAACAGGCTCATGCCCACGGTGTTGGGCGCTTCGACCCATTCATAGGCGTCGATGTAGACCGACAGATACCATTCATGCACCTGGTGCGGATCAATCCCGGCCAGCAGGCCGAAATTGCCGGTGACCATCAGGCGCTGGATGTGGTGGGCATAGGCCTCATCGCGGGTCTGTTCCACCGCTTTCGAGATGCAGCGCATCCGCGTGTCAGAGCCCCAATAGAAGGCGGGCAGGCTACGGGTATGGCCCAGTGCATTGCGGCTGGCATAATCCGCGCCTTCCAGGAAATAGATCCCGCGCACATATTCGCGCCAGCCGATGATCTGGCGGATAAAGCCTTCGACCGCGTTCAGCGGCGCCTTGCCTGATTTGTAGGCGTCTTCGGCGGCCCGGCAGATTTCAAGCGGGCTCAGTAGCCCTGCGTTCAGATAGGGCGAGATCACCGCGTGATAGAGAAACCGGTTCTGATCCAGCATCGCATCCTGAAAATCTCCGAACCTGGGTAGGGCGTTGCGGATGAACTGCATCAGCGCGCGATGGGCACCTGCGCGGTCCGTGGCATAATGAAACGGGCGCAGGGTGCCGAAGTGCTCGCCGAAGCGAGCGTCGACCAGATCAAGGACGTCCTCGACCACCGCATCTGGCGTGAACTGCATCGGTCCGGGGTAACTCACGTCATCGGGGGCCGGTTTGCGGTTGTCGTGGTCATAGTTCCATTTGCCGCCCTCAGGCTGATCGCCGTCCATCAGCAGCCCGGTCTTGCGGCGCATCTCGCGATAGAAATACTCCATGCGCAGTTGCTTGCGCCCCGCGGCCCAGTCCTGGAAGTCCTTGTGCGAGGCCAGGAAACGGTCGTCTTCCAGTATCTCGACCTGAAGCGGTGCCTGTTGCAGCGCTTCGATCAGCCGCCATTCACCCGGCTCGGTCGCACGCACCCGGCTGATCCCGGTGTCCTGCGCGCGGCGCAGCAGCTCGCCGACGATCGATCCTGCGTTTTTGGTGTCGTCAAGCTGGGCATAAAGGACGTTCCACCCTTGGGCGCGCAGCTGTTGCGCGAATTTGCGCATGGCCGCAAAGACGAAGGCGATCTTCTTGGGGTGATGCGGGACATAGCTGGCCTCATCGCCAACTTCGGCCATGACCACGATATCGTTGTCCGGGTTGGCGTTGCGCAGCGCGCTCAGATCGGGGGACAGCTGATCGCCCAGGATCAGGATCAGGCGGCTTACCATGGGATCTGTTTGCCCGCCCAGTCAAAGAACTGGCCGCTGTCCTGCGGGCTGAGGCCGTTCATCACGTTGATCAGGTTGGCGGCGGCCTCGGATGCGGGGACGGCGGGGTGGCGTCCGAGGTATCTTGCGGTAAAGGGCGTGGCCACGGTGCCGGGGTGAAGGGCGACGCAGATGGCCTGTTTGTGGGTGCGCGCAAGCTCGATGGCGGCGGTATGCACCACCTGGTTCACGGCGGCCTTGGCGCTGCGATAACTGACCCAGCCGCCAATGCGGTTGTCCGATATCGACCCGACACGGGCGGACAGGACGGCGAACACGCAGCGCTGTGCGCGGGGAAGCAGGCGGTGCGCATGCGACAGCACCAGAGCGGGGCCCAGCGTGTTGAGCTGGAATTGGGCCATCATGTCCTGCGCATTCAGGGCTTTGATCGTTTTTTCAGGTTCCGCCCCGTTGATCTCAAGCGCGCCGGTCGCGACGATCACCCGGTCAAACGGTCCCAGCCCCTTCAGATGCCGCGCCACGCTGGCCTCATCCGTGATGTCAATCCCATCCGCCGAGCGCGACAGGCCTGTGACCTGCTCGCCCTGTGCCCGTAGCGCATGCGACAGGGCTGACCCTATCCCGCCCGAGCTTCCCAAAATCAATGTCGTGCTCATGCGACGTGACCTAGCCGGACTGCGGGAATGTTCAACGCAAGAGGGGGCAAGAAATCCCTTCCCATTTCCGGATGGCTGCGTATAACCTTGGAGTCATGAACAACGCCACGCATATCATCGCTCAGAACGCATCCAGCGTTTCGTGCCTGCGTGGGCTGCTGCTCCTAATGCGCCTCTGAGCGTGCCATCCGGCGCGTCCGCTCAGAGGAGACCGCATGCGCGCCACATGGCTTCAGGAACAGACGAAAAAGAGACCCGACATGACTGACAAGACACAAAAAGATCGCGTGTGGATCTTTGACACCACCTTGCGCGACGGCGAGCAAAGCCCCGGCGCAACCATGACACATGCCGAAAAGCTCGAGATTGCCGAGCTGCTGGACGACATGGGTGTCGATATCATCGAGGCCGGTTTTCCGATTGCATCCGAGGGCGATTTCGCCGCCGTTTCCGAGATCGCCGAGCGGTCCAGAAATGCTGTGATCTGCGGGCTGGCACGCGCACAGATCGGTGACATCGACCGCTGCTGGGACGCGGTGAGACATGCGGCCAAACCGCGTATTCACACATTCATCGGCACGTCGCCGCTGCATCGGGCGATCCCGAACCTGACCATGGATGAAATGGCCGAGCGTATCCATCAAACCGTCACCCATGCCCGCAACCTCTGCGAGGATGTGCAATGGTCGCCCATGGATGCCACCCGCACCGAATGGGATTATCTTGCCCGTGTGGTGGAAATCGCGATCAAGGCCGGGGCCTCGACGATCAACATCCCCGACACGGTGGGCTATACGGCACCTGTTGAATCGGCGGATCTGATCCGCCGTCTCATCGCCGAGGTGCCCGGGGCCCATGACGTGATCTTTGCCACCCATTGCCACAATGATCTGGGCATGGCGACGGCGAATTCGCTGGCCGCCGTCGAAGGTGGCGCGCGGCAGATCGAATGCACGATCAACGGTCTGGGGGAACGCGCGGGCAACACGGCGCTTGAAGAAGTGGTCATGGCGCTGAAGGTGCGCGGCGACATCATGCCGTTCTACACCGATATCGATACCAGGAAGATCATGCATATCTCGCGGCGGGTTTCGACCGTGTCGGGTTTCCCGGTTCAGTTCAACAAGGCCATTGTCGGCAAGAACGCCTTTGCCCATGAATCCGGCATCCACCAGGATGGCATGCTGAAAAACGCCGAAACATTCGAGATCATGCGCCCCGAAGACGTGGGCCTGTCCGGCACCTCGCTGCCCTTGGGCAAGCATTCGGGTCGGGCAGCCTTGCGGGCCAAACTGGGCGAACTGGGCTATGAGGTTGGCGACAACCAGCTCAAGGATGTCTTCGTGCGCTTCAAGGAACTCGCCGACCGCAAGAAGGAAGTCTATGACGACGACATCGTCGCACTGGTCTCGGCAACGACGGATTCCGGAGCCGACAGGTTGCAGATCGTTTCGCTGAAAGTCGTTTGCGGCACCGGCGGGCCTGCCGAAGCGACGCTGGAAATGGAGATAGACGGTCGCGATGCCATCGCCACGGCATCGGGCGACGGGCCGGTCGACGCCACGTTCAAGGCAGTGCGCGCGCTGCACCCGAACGACGCCCGGCTTCAGCTTTATCAGGTCAATGCGGTGACAGAGGGGACGGATGCGCAAGCCACCGTATCGGTCAGGCTGGAAGAGGACGGGGTTATCGCCACCGGACAATCTGCCAATACGGATACCGTCGTGGCCTCAGCCATGGCCTATGTCAGCGCACTGAACCGGTTGCTGGTCAGACGCGACAAGATGGGCCCCGGCGCGGACTCGCGGGAAATCTCGTGGAAGCAACTGAACTGATGCCTAGGCGTCCTTTGCGGTGACATTCTCGGAGAAGGCCTTTTCGAAGGCCTTCTGCTTATCCGCATTGGCTTCGGTCTGATAGGTGGATTTCCACGCGTCCATGGTCATGCCGTAGAAAATCTCGCGCGCCTCGTCCTTGCCCATGTCGATGCCCTTTTCATTGGCGGCTTCCTGGTACCAACGGCTCAGGCAATTGCGACAGAACCCGGTCAGGTTCATCATGTCTATGTTCTGAACATCCGTGCGGTCTTGCATCAGATGCTGGCGCAGACGGCGGAAGGCTGCGGCTTCCAGCTCGATACGGGTTTGATCGTCCATCAGGGATTCCTTTCGCTTGTGGTGCATGATGTAGGGGCCATGCCCTCTTCTGTCACCCGGGCAATTTTCACGGCCCCCACGGTGGCACCTCAGAGCGCCGAGAGTTCCAGCGCCTGCTTCAGGGCCGGCGCAAGCCGTCTGGCCCAGTGGTTTTGCCCCTCGGTATCGGCGATCAGATCGTTGCGGATCTCGATCAGGACATTGGGTCGGCCCAACCGCGTGGCATGGCGGTGAATCGCGTCGCCGGGCAGGTGCCCCGAGTAGGGCGCGTTATCTCCGACACAAAGATCGCCCTCGGCCTGCAACAGGGTGATCAGGGGACGGGCAAGCCGATCATCCTCTGCGTAAAGCACACCAATGTCCCAAGGCCTCGGATCACGTCCGCGCAGCTGTCGCGTGAAGCTGTGCATCGACACAACCACCGTGTGCGGCAGAGCCGTCATCCGCGCAAGCTCGGCGTCATAGGGGCGATAGCACATGTCCATCCGCCTCTCGATTTCTATGTCATCTGCATGGCGGTTTGCCGGGATGATCGAGCCGTCATAAAGCTTCATCAGCAGGGTGGGATCGTCCGGGCCGCGATTGGGATCAATCACAAGGCGCGAGAAATTGGCCGCCAGAACCGGTCCGTCCAGCAACACACCCAATTCCCGAGCGACACCATAGGCCCCGGGATCATAGGCGATATGGCGCTCCATATCCGTGCGGTGCAAACCCAGATCACCGCCGGCCACATCGGGCGGGACAACATTGGTCGCGTGATCGCAGGTGATCAGCCAGGGTCCGGGGCGGGTTTCGCCGTGAAGGAAAAAAGGTGTGTATGTCATGGGATGTTCATGGCTCTCACTGCAGGTTTAGGCGAGTTGCTCAGGAATGGGAATTGGGCGATAAGCGGGAAAAGCACTGTTTGCGATAACATTGCTTCAGACATCAGAAAGGCAGACATTCAGACATGCGACGGTTGAGAAACGTCAAGATCGTGGCCACCCTCGGCCCGGCATCCGAAGCCTATGAGATGATCCGCGCGCTGCACGACGCAGGCGCAGATGTGTTTCGTTTGAACATGTCCCATGGCAGCCACGCGGATATCCGTGCCAAACATGCGATCATCCGCCAGGTGGAAAAGGATGTCGATGGCACCATCGCGATCCTTGCGGATCTGCAGGGCCCCAAGCTGCGCGTGGGAACTTTCGCCAATGAGGCTGAAGACCTGGTGGAAGGGGAAAGCTTTCGTCTGGACCTTGATCCGGCTGAGGGGGATGCCACCCGCGTCTGCCTGCCGCACCCCGAGATTTTCGCGGTTCTGGAACCGGGTGCGTCCTTGCTGGTCAATGACGGCAAGATCCGCCTTCAGGTCACTACCTGTGGCGCGGATTTTGCCGATTGCATCGTGAAGAACGGCGGAACGATCTCGAACCGCAAGGGTGTGAACGTCCCTGACGTTGTGCTGCCGCTGGCCGCCCTCAGCGAGAAGGATCGCGCCGATCTTGAGTTCGTTTGCGAGTTGGGCGTGGATTGGCTGGCTCTGTCCTTCGTGCAACGTCCCGAGGACGTGACCGAAGCGCGCGAACTGGCGCGCGGGCGCGCGGCGATTCTGTCCAAGATCGAAAAGCCGGCCGCCGTGGACCGCTTTGATGACATCCTTGCGGTGTCGGACGGAATCATGGTGGCGCGCGGCGATCTGGGTGTGGAACTGCCGGTTCAGGCGGTTCCGCCCATTCAGAAGCGGCTGACACGCAAATGCCGCGCCGCGGCCAAGCCGGTGATCGTGGCCACCCAGATGCTGGAAAGCATGATTGAAAGCCCGATGCCGACGCGGGCCGAAGTCTCGGATGTGGCAACCGCCATCTATGAGGGAACGGACGCGATCATGCTGTCGGCCGAAAGCGCTGCGGGCAAGTATCCGATCGAGGCGGTGCGCACCATGGACAAGGTGGCCATCGAAGTCGAGGCGGATCCGACCTACACCCAGATCATTGCCGCCTCGCGCAGCGTCAAGGGCCATACGATTGCCCATGCCATCGTGGCCGCCGCGCGTGAGATCGCCGAGACTACGGATATCAAGGCGATCTGCTGTTTCACCCAGTCCGGTACTACCGCTCTGTTGACCGCGCGCGAGCGTCCCGGCGTGCCGATCATCGCGCTGACGCCTCTCAAGCGCACCGCTCGACGTCTGGCGCTCAGCTGGGGATGCAACTGCGTGCTGACCGGCGAGTTGGAACGCTTCAAACTCGCCGTGGTCAGTGCCGCAAAGGCCGCGCGCGCCGAAGGCTTTGCCTCCGAAAAAGATCAGATCGTCGTGACAGCCGGGGTGCCGTTCAACGTGCCCGGCTCGACCAACATCCTGCGCGTGGCCCCGTGTGACGAACGTTTGATTTTCAACACTGATCCGGAATAACCTCGGCCTGACAAGAGTGCGGACATGGAAAGGGAACGGGATATGGATCCGGACATGGCGCTTATCTTCGGACTGATCCTGGGTGGATTGTCTGTCGTTGGCATGCTGAGCGCGATCAGCGACGGGCGCGGACCACGTGCCTCGGCCGTCAGTGTTCTGATCGCGGGGGGGCTTGTGATCTATGCGCTCACGACCAAGCCCGGCGGATATGCGATGGCCCAGATTCCGGACGTTTTTTTCAGCGTTGTGGCGCGGCTTCTGCCCTGAAGGGGCCAAGCCGGGTCGCGGTCTGATCCTGAACACGGGGCGGGCCATCTTCGTCTGGTCCGCATGCCGTGCCACTGCGCCGGTCGCAGAGGGCGGCGTGTCCGGGATTTGTGTGGCTAAACCCCCTTGCCTTAAAGCCGCGCTGCGCCTATACGCCTGCTTCCAGTTGCGCGACCGGCCAAAGTGGCATGCCGAGTCGCGCTAGAACCGATCGACCAAGGAGACGGAAATGCCCAAGATGAAGACAAAGTCGAGCGCCAAGAAGCGCTTCAAAGTCACAGCTACCGGTAAGGTGCTGTCAGGTCAGGCAGGCAAACGCCACGGCATGATCAAAAGAACCCGGAAATTCATCCGTGACGCACGCGGCACCACGACGCTCAGCGCTCCCGATGCAAAAATCGTCAAGGGCTTCATGCCCTACGACCGCTGATAGGAGGCCAGAGATATGTCCCGCGTCAAAGGTGGTACCACAACCCACGCCCGTCACAAGAAAGTCGTCAAGGCCGCAAAAGGCTATTACGGCCGTCGCAAGAATACCTTCAAGGTGGCCAAACAGGCCGTCGACAAGGCCAACCAATACGCCACGCGCGACCGTCGCACGCGCAAGCGGAACTTCCGCGCGCTGTGGATCCAGCGGATCAACGCCGCCGTGCGCAGCCATGACGAGGCGCTGACATACAGCCGCTTCATCAACGGTCTGGCGCTTGCCGGTATCGAAGTGGACCGCAAGGTTCTGGCCGATCTGGCCGTGCATGAGCCCGAAGCCTTCGGCGCGATTGTCGCGCAGGCCAAAGGCGCGCTGAGCGCATAAACCGCGCAACAGCCGAAACCGACATGAAGGTGCCCGCTACCGGGCGCCTTTTTCGTTATCGGCCTGCCGTGGCGAGCCGACCCGCGCATGGCATCTGCTGAAACATGCGGCACCCGGGACTGATATGCGCCAGGAAAGGTCAAAAGTGACTCCCCCTGTTGCGTGTCCAGGGTTAGGTTTGACAGCGTCGGATATGGAGATCCCAATGACACCACTGGCCCAGGCCGCAGCCGTTTGTGCGATCGTTCTTGGCACAGGAGCGGCCACCGTGACTGCGATAAAGGGCGATGTGGTCGAGCCCGTCATTCCCGACGCGCCTTGGGCACTCAGCACAGCCTTGGATGGGCGGACATTCTACACAGTGGATATCGTGCAACAAACCGGTGAAGTGCTGGAAGATCAGTTGATCTTCAAGGACGGCACCTTCCAATCCGCAATGTGTCAGAAATACTGTGATTTCGGCTGGACCCCGTATCAGACCTGGTCCGAGGGCGACACGGTGCATTTCACAGCCACAACCACTTGTCCGGATGCTCCGCACAGGGTTGTCTGGCACGGTGCGGTGACAGGGGACGAGGTCAGCTTTGAAGCCACATGGACCACACGCCGCTGGTACTGGACCCACCAGATCAACGCCATCGGATCCGGGTCCGTGACACCACCAGCGGGCGAGGCACCAACCGGGTGACCGCTGATCCTTTGCCGCCTGGGCGCAGCCTTTTTGCCATTGGACTGCGCGTGGTTGCGTTGCTGGGTGCCGTAGTGTTGGGCACATGGGCCGCGCATGCGCTGAAAGAGGCGCTGGATCTCCAGATCATGCCCGGAAACGAACAGAAGGTGCACAGCATGCTGATGGTCGCCATTGCGGCCTATGTTTTGTTGCTGGCCATGCCGTTCGTGCCGGGGGCCGAGGTCGGCCTTGCCATGCTGACCGCCTTTGGTGCCGCGATTGTGCCCCTGGTCTATGGCGCTACGGTGCTGGCGATGCTTCTGGCCTATGCCATCGGAAGCCTTTTGCCGGTCACCGTATTGGCACGGATATTGCGGTTCTTCAGGATGCGCCGCGCCTCTGATCTGGTGACCCGCGCCGCGGAACTCGAGCGCGAAGACAGGCTCAACCTGCTTCTGGAAAGCGCCCCGCCCCGTGCGCTGTCCCTGGTGCTGCGCCACCGGTACGTGGCGTTGGCTCTGGCCATCAATGTGCCGGGAAATTCGATTGTCGGGGGGGGTGGTGGCATCATGATCCTGGCCGGCCTCAGCGGGCTTTTTGCGCCGCTGCCGACCTTTCTTGCGATTGCCATCGGCGTGTCGCCGATTCCCTTGGTGATCTTCGTGTTGGGAGCCTAGTCGGGAGGCCTAGTCGGAGGGCAAGCGTTTTTGCGATATCGCCGCCAAAGCGCCGATGAGCAGAATGCCGGAGGCCGCCAGAAGGCTGGCACCGATATCGCCCGTCGCATCCCCGATCAGGCCAGCGCCCACCGGCCCCAGGGTCTGGGCCACGGCAAAGGTCACCGTGAACAGGCTGATCGCGGCACCCCAACTTTCCTGCGGCAGGTTCTGGCGGGTGAAATTGGTGATTGCACCCGGAGCCATGAAGACGGACAGCCCGAAAACGATCGCCGAGATGATCAACCCCACAGGGCCGGGCCACAACACCGGCAGGCTGGATCCGATGGCGATATTCACCAGGATCAACGCGAGGGGTACGCCATTGGCGAAGCGCGCGAACACCCCTCGCCAGAGGAAGGGAGAGGCTGAAATGCACAGCCCCACCAAGGTCCAGACACCGGCAATCTGCCACGCTGGCGCGTCCTGCGCAGTCATCCAGGCCGCGATGAAGGTCAGGTAGACGATGTATCCAAGACCGAACCCGGCATAGCCGCCGAATTCTCCCAGCATCCGGCGCAAAGGCACCGGGGCCGGGCGCGGAGCGCCCCCGGTGGCCGGGCGCAATTGCCGTGCAGCCCACAGGGAAAAGGGGCAGAAGGCAAAACTGACCACACCGATCACGATCCAGCCCCAGGCCCAGGCGGAGGTGCCATAAAGCGCCAGCACCAAAGGCAGGCTCAGGCCGCTCAGCACGATGCCCATGCCGCCGCCCACGCCGAAATAGATGGCGATCGACAAGGCATTGCGGCGCGGGTTGTCGGTGAACAGCGCCGCAGCCAGTGCCCCGCCGGTCGCAAAGCTCATCGCGCCCAGAAGCCCGGCCGCAAAGCGCCAGAGGGATTGCGCCCAAAGCGCCTCGTTCAGACCCGTGGCGAACAAGGTGATCGCCGTGGTCCAGACCCCGAAGGCAAACAGCGGCGCGGGCGGCAGCCGTCGCAGCAACACCAGCGTCAGCACAGCCCCCACCACATATCCCAGCGCATTTGCCGTGTTCAGCCACCCGGCCTGCGTATAGCTCCAGCCCAGTTCGGCACGCATGGCAGGCAACAGCAATCCGTAGGCAAAGCGCGCAAAGCCGTTGGTGACGCAGACACCCAGCGTCAGCCCGGCCAGGATCAGCCAGTTGCGAGTCGCGGGGTTCACCTAGAGGCTTGCGTAGACGGCAGTTTCATAAGCCTGATAGGTCTTCACCAGGGGCGATTCGAGGAAGGGCAGGCTTTGGGTCATGATCACGGCGCAAATGTCGCGTGTCGGGTCGATCCAGTAATGGGTGTTGCACACGCCCGCCCAGCTGAGAGATCCTGCGCTGCGTGCGCCCGGCTGGTCCACCTCGTTGCGCACGAAGGCAAAGGAATGGGTCGCCCTGGTGCCGCCGTAAAGCTCGACGTCAGCCGACAGGGGCGGCGCGACGGTGATCATTTTTTCCACTTCAAGGCCTCGCATCTGGTCGGCGCACATCTCAGCCATGGCCGCTTCTGACAGCACCCGGTTGCCGTCCAGCTGGCCCTTGTTCAGCACCATGCGCAGGAAACGCATGTAATCCGGCGCGGTGGAATAAAGCGCATGTCCCATCCCATAGACTTCGGGGTTTGCGGGCGGAGCAAGCGGATAGATGTCAAAGCCGCCGTCTTCATTGCGCATCGACACCTCCGACAAGCGGTCCGTCAGGCTGTCGGGTTCAAAGACGGTGTCCGGCATGCCAAGCGGTTCAAAGATTTCCTCGCGGCAGAACGCGTCTATGCGCCGCCCGTCTATGGCCTCGACCATCTGGCCCAGCCAATCGATGCTGGGGCCATAGCCCCAGCGCGTGCCCGGATCGCTGGTCAGGGGATACATCAGCGAGGATTTCAGCCCCGACAATACCGTCGGGTGGTTTGTGTGCTGAAGATATCTTGGCACATCGGCATTCCAGAATTCGTATTCCATGCCGCTGGTATGGGTGGCCAGATGCCGGGTGGTGGCAACGGTCTTGGGGGCGCGCAGGATCGGCTCATCGCCATTCCAGCCGTCGAGAACCTGAAGCGTGTTCCACTCGGGCAGCACATCTGCCACCGGCGTGTCCATGGACAGCTTGCCGCGATCAATCAGGATCATTGCGGCAAGCGAGCCTATGGCTTTGGTCATGGAAAAGATCCGGAAAGCCGTGCCTTCGTCAGCCATGCGGCCCGCGGTTTCGCCCGCCGCCCCGGAATAGGTTATTCCTGCCGCATTGCCTGTCATGGCGACAACAAAGGGCACGTCCTGTGCTGCGACCGCCGCCTCAAGCACCTTGTCTAGGTTTGACATGTCGTTCCTCCCGGTTCTGATTTGCCTGTTCAGACCCTATCTGCGGATTCTGCGATCTGTCCATCACATCGTCTGGCGGCTTGCAATCGCGCAGCTTGGCAGCTAGCAGGGCAGGGCTTTAATTCGGGGATCATTCATGGACGATCTGAAAGCCAAATATCTGGGTCTGATTGCCGATGCGGCGGACGAAGCCGCACTGGAAGACCTGCGTGTGCAGGCGGTTGGCAAAAAGGGCGAGATCAGCCTGAAAATGCGGGAACTGGGAAAGATGTCTCCCGAGGAACGCCAGGTTGCCGGTCCGGCTCTGAATGCGCTCAAGGACGAGATCAACTCGGCGCTTGCCGCCAAGAAATCCGCGCTGGGCGATGCCGCCCTGGATGAGAGGTTGCGCACCGAATGGCTGGACGTGACGCTGCCTGCGCGCACGCGGCGCGTCGGAAGCCTGCATCCGATCAGCCAGGTCTCGGAAGAGGTCACGGCGATTTTCGCCGAGATGGGATTTTCGGTTGCGGAAGGTCCGCGCATCGACACCGACTGGTATAATTTCGACGCGTTGAACATTCCCGGCCATCACCCGGCGCGTGCCGAGATGGACACGTTCTACATGCACCGCGCCGATGGTGATGCGCGCCCGCCCCATGTTCTGCGCACCCATACCTCGCCGGTTCAGATCCGCTCGATGGAAGCCATGGGCGCGCCCTTGCGCATCATTTGCCCCGGCGGGGTCTATCGCGCGGATTATGACCAGACGCACACGCCGATGTTCCATCAGGTCGAAGGGCTGGCGCTGGACACCGATATCTCGATGGCGAACCTGAAATGGGTGCTGGAAGAGTTCGTGAAAGCCTATTTCGAGGTCGACGACGTCGAGCTGCGCTTCCGCGCCTCGCATTTCCCCTTCACCGAGCCGTCCGCCGAAGTCGACATCCGCTGCTCGTGGGAAGGCGGTCAGCTGAAGGTGGGCGAGGGAGATGATTGGCTGGAAATCCTGGGCTCGGGCATGGTGCACCCATCGGTCATTGCCGCGGGCGGTATCGACCCGGATGTCTATCAGGGCTTTGCCTTTGGTATGGGCATCGATCGGATCGCCATGCTGAAATACGGCATCCCCGACCTGCGCGCGTTTTTCGACAGTGACCTGAGGTGGCTGCGCCATTACGGATTTGCGGCTTTGGATATGCCCAATCTGCATGGCGGGCTGTCGCGCTAGGACCTACAGCGATTCTGGCTTGGAGCGTCGCTGGCAAGTGGAGTAGCATTCCTTCAGACTGGCCCTGTCAGGGCCCCCCGGTAAGGACATGCCATGACATTTGTTGCCCCGCTCCACTCCCCCCTGTTGGATCATTGTCCCGAAGGATTGCCGTCTGAAGCCTATTACGATCCCGACTGGTTTGCGCGCGAGCAAAAGAACATCTGGGCAAAAAGCTGGATCTGTGTCGGGCGATATGACCAGCTTGAACCGGGAACCATGCGCCGCATCGAACTGGCCGGAGACCCTGTGATTCTGGTGCGGGGGGCGGATGGAAGCCTTTCGGCATTTCACAACACGTGTCGTCACCGTGGTGCCGAACTCTGTGCGCAGAATGAACAGAGCTTTAACGGGCGGCTGATCACCTGCCCCTATCACGCCTGGGCCTATGACCTGCGGGGCCAGCTTGTCTCGACCGGGCATGCCACGCCGACCGATGATTTCGACAAACGTGATCATGGGCTGTTTCCGGTTCATCTCAGGGACTGGAACGGGTTCGTGTATCTCTGTCTGGCCGACACGCCCCTGGCCTTTGAACCGGATATGGGCGAGGGCGCGCTTGACAACTGGCCGATGCGCGATCTTGTGCCGGGCCATGTGGTCGAGACCGAACTGGCCTGCAACTGGAAGATATTCTGGGAAAACTACAACGAATGCCTGCACTGCCCCGGCATTCATCCCGAACTCAGCGATCTGGTGCCGGTCTATCGCAAGGGCATCATGTCACCGCCCGAGGCACCGGGCTGGTCTCCGGGCGATCCTGCCGGGCATAGCCTCAAAGAGGGGGCGCGGACCTGGTCGGTGACGGGCCAGCCCTGTGGTCCGGAGTTTCCGAACCTGACACAGGCCGAGCGCGATACCGCGCATAATTTCGTGACGGTCTACCCGTCGATGTTTGTCGTTGCGCATGTCGATTACGTCCGCTCGGTCCGGCTGATCCCGCTTGGCCCCGAGCGCACACGGCTGCGCGCGGAATGGCTGTTCCTGCCCGAAACGCTGGCCCAGCCCGGTTTCGATCTGACGTCCGTCACGGACTTTGCGCAAACTGTGCTGTTTCAGGATGGTGCGGCCTGTGAAATGAACCAGCGCGGTTTGCGCTCATCAAAGTTCACGACCGCCCGGTTGATGCCACAGGAGTTCGAAATCCACGGCTTTCACAAGTGGATCATGGCGCGGATGATTCAGGGCTGATGCCATCTGCATCTGATTTCATCCCGAATCGCGATGTTGCGCGCCGAAATCGCCGCAAGCGCAGCTATTTTTGCGACAGACCGGGTGATTTCCGATAGGCTGACCCGAAAGGAGCTTCCCGCTTGTCCCTGATACAACTTACCTATGCCTCTCATCCGTTCGGGTTCGACGATCCGATGCTGTCCGGAATTTTGCTGGATGCGCGCCGCTGCAACGCGCGCGACGGCGTGACCGGGGCGCTGATCGTGCGACAGGACATCTATCTTCAGTTGCTTGAAGGGCCGGCAAAGCTGGTCGAGGCGACCTATCAACGTATCCGGCGCGATGATCGCCATACGGACATCCGCGCCGTGCGCCGGAGCGACATCAAGGAGCGGCTGTTTCCCGAATGGGCCATGCGCGATGATCCCGCACGATCCTGGATGTGGTCGCGTGAGATGGTCGCCCAGGGCAAAGCCGAGGCGGCATCGGCCGAAGACGTGCTGGCCATCTTCAAACGATTGCGTCTGACGCTTCCTGTTTAGGCGCGGCGCAGGCGTTCAGAGCTTTCAAACCCATGCTTGCGGCCTATCTCCCGTTGTGGAGGTGGCGGATGACCAAATGGCTGGTGGCTGGAATGATCGGCTTGATCGTCGTCGCCCACGTGTTTTTGTGGCGTTCGGCCATGCCGACCGAGGCGAAACTGACCTTCACGACCCTCAATGCCATCGGCTGGACCATCGTGTTCGCGCCGATCTTTCTGGTGAACCGCTGGCTTGACTCCACCAGGAGGCGCAATCGCGAGGAGTGATCGGCCTTCGGCCTGCGGATTGCACAGCGGACCCCGGCTTTGTTCGGACAGGTTGGGTCGCGCCAACTTACCGCCTGAAACAGATGAACAGGCGATCACTTGAAAATGCGATGCTTCCCGCCACCTCTGCGCGCGGCCTTCGTGCTGCGCGAGGTCGCGGACGCGGTTCACCTGCACGGCCGGGCCCATTCCCGCGCCCTTGTGTGCTTGAACCTTGGCGCAATCTTTGCCATTGCCTCTGTGCGACAGTTCAAACCAAAGGCCGCGCCGATGAAGTTCACGTTTTCCTGGCTGAAAGACCATCTCGATACGACCGCAAGCGTCGATGAGATTGCCGAGGCATTGACCGATCTGGGACTCGAGGTCGAAGAGATCTCGAACCCCGCCGCGCGTCTTTCAGAATTTGTCATCGGCAAGGTGCTGAGCGCCGAACCGCATCCGGATGCGGACCGTTTGCGCGTCTGCCAGGTCGCAACCGATGAAGGCACCAAGCAGATCATCTGCGGTGCGCCCAATGCGCGCGCAGGCATTACCGTGGTCGTGGCCAAGCCGGGCGTTTACGTGCCGGGCATTGATACCACCATTGGCGTGGGCAAGATCCGCGGCATCGAAAGCTTTGGCATGATGGCTTCCGAACGCGAGATGGAGCTGTCCGAGGAACATGACGGCATCATCGAACTGCCCTCGGGCGAGGTCGGCGATCGGTTCATCGACTGGCTGGCGGAAAATGATCCGTCCAAGGTGGACCCGGTGATCGAGATTGCGATCACCCCCAACCGCCCCGATGCGCTGGCCGTGGCAGGGATCGCGCGGGATCTGGCGGCACGCGGCCTGGGCCGGCTGAAACCGGTCGAGATCACGCCGGTCCCCGGCAGCTTCGCCTGCCCGATTTCGGTGCAGATCGACGAGGATACGCTGGATGGCTGCCCCCTGTTCGCGGGCCGTGTGATCCGGGGTGTGAAGAACGGGCATTCTCCGCAGTGGCTGCAGGATCAACTGCGCGCGATCGGGTTGCGGCCGATCTCGGCGCTGGTCGATATCACCAACTTCTTCACCTATGATCAGAACCGCCCCCTGCACGTGTTTGACGCGGACAAGGTCAAGGGCGGGCTGCGCATCCACCGCGCGTTGGGTGGGGAGACCCTTCTGGCTCTGGATGACAAGGAATACACGTTCCAGCCCGGAATGATGGTGATCTCGGATGAGAGCGGACCCGAAAGCATCGCCGGTATCATGGGGGGCGATCCCACCGGGGTCAGCGACGAGACGGTCAACGTCTTCCTCGAAAGCGCCTATTGGGATCATGTCCAGATCGCATTGGCCGGGCGCGCGCTCAGGATCAATTCCGACGCGCGCTACCGGTTCGAGCGCGGCGTGGATCCCGAGTTCACATTGCCCGGACTGGAAGCGGCAACCCAGATGATCCTTGATCTGTGCGGCGGCGAAGCATCCGAGGTCGTGATCGCCGGTGCGGTGCCCGATCACGCCCGTGCTTTCAAACTGGACCCGGCGCGGGTGCAATCCCTTGTCGGCATGGATATTCCCGAAAGCGAACAGCGCCAGACGCTCACGGCGCTGGGCTTTCGGCTGGAAGGCTCGCTTGCCCATGTGCCAAGCTGGCGGCCGGACGTGCAGGGCGACGCGGATCTGGTCGAGGAAGTCGCGCGCATCGCATCGCTGACCAAGCTGAAAGGCCGCCCGCTGCCGCGGCTGACCGATGGCGTGCCCAAACCGGTCATGACGCCCAAACAACTGCGCGAGGCGGCAGCGCGCCGGACCTGTGCGGCGCTGGGATATAATGAATGCGTGACCTATTCCTTCATCGATCAGGCCTCGGCTGCTCTGTTTGGCGGCGGTGATGATGCGACGATGCTGGAAAACCCGATCTCGTCCGAGATGAGCCATATGCGCCCGGCTCTGTTGCCGGGTCTCTTGCAGGCGGCGGCCCGCAACCAGGCGCGGGGATTCATGGATCTGGCCCTGTTCGAAGTCGGTCCTGCCTTCCATGGCGGCGAGCCGGGCGAACAGCATAATCTCGTGACCGGCCTGCTGGTGGGGCGCACCGCTGCCAAGGATGTGCACGGATCATCGCGCGGTGTGGATGTGTTTGACGTCAAGGCGGATGCCGAAGCGGTTCTGGCCGCCATCGGCGCACCTGCCAAGGTGCAGATCCTGCGCGACGCCGAAGCATGGTGGCACCCGGGGCGTCACGGCAAGATCTGCCTTGGCCCCAAGAAGGTGCTTGGCATTTTCGGTGAGTTGCACCCGAAGATCCTGAGCGCGATGGACATCAAAGGGCCCGCCATGGCCTTTACCATCTGGCCAGACGAAGTGCCGATGCCGCGCAAATCCGGTGCCACGCGCCCCGCGCTCGACATCAGCGATCTGCAGGCGGTGGAACGCGACTTCGCCTTTGTGGTGGATGCCGGTGTCGAGGCGCTGACGCTGGTGAATGCCGCCGCAGGGGCCGACAAGGCGCTGATCGAGGACGTGCGCGTGTTTGACGAATTCATTGGCGGCAGTCTGGGAAAGGGCAAGAAATCCATCGCCGTGACCGTGCGTCTGCAACCCCGTGATGCCACCTTGAAAGAGGCCGATATCGAAGCTGTGAGCGCAAAGATCGTCGACAAGGTGGCCAAGGCCACGGGCGGTACGCTCAGAGGCTGAGCGAAGGGTTTTCCGGTCGCGCCCACCTCGGTTTGAACATGCAGGAAGGACGAAAGATGACACTCAGCGTATATCTCTCAGGAGAAATTCACACGGATTGGCGTGAGCAGATCATTGAAGGCGCCAAGGGGCTGGATGTCACCTTCAACAGCCCTGTGACGGATCACGAGGCCAGTGATGATTGCGGTGTCACCATTCTGGGGCAGGAACCCGACAAGTTCTGGCATGACCACAAGGGCGCGATGGTCAACGCGATCCGCACACGCAAGGGGCTGTCGGATGCCGATATCGTCGTGGTCCGTTTCGGCGACAAGTACAAGCAGTGGAATGCCGCATTCGACGCGGGCTATGCCGCTGCGCTTGGAAAATCGCTGATCGTGCTCAATCCGCCCGAGCATCAGCATGCGCTCAAGGAAGTGCATGCCGCCGCATTGGCCGTGGCTCAGGAGCCGGCACAGGTGGTGCAGGTTCTGCGCTATGTCCTGACCGGGCAGCTTCCCGCCTGATACCATTTGTTGTCACGAAACTCTTGCCCGATCCGCCCTGCAGGCCCTAGCGTGCAGCAGGGGACAGGGGGGCTGAGGACATGGCATTCGACTATGTGATTGTCGGCGGAGGATCGTCGGGCTGTGTGATGGCCGCGCGTCTGAGCGAGGATCCGACGGTCAGCGTCTGCCTGATCGAAGCAGGCGGCAGCGGTCGTGACCTGTTCATCCGTGCGCCGGCTCTGGTGGCGGGCATGATCTCGGGGCGACCCAAGATCAACAACTGGGCCTTTCACACCGAACCCCAACCGGGGCTGAACGGGCGGCGCGGGTTTCAGCCACGCGGCAAGGCGCTGGGCGGCTCCAGTGCGATCAACGCGATGCTCTATGTGCGCGGACATCCGTCGGATTATGACGAATGGGCCAATCTTGGCTGCGATGGGTGGGACTGGCAGAGCGTTCTGCCCTATTTCAAAGCCTCTGAAGGCAATGTGCGGGGGGGCGATGCGCTGCATGGCGATGATGGCCCCTTGCAGGTGGCCGAACAATCCGAGCCCCGCCCGATCACCCATGCATTTGTCGAGGCCGCGACCCGGCAGCAGATCCGCCAGACCACGGATTTCAATGGCCCCGAACAAGAGGGGGTGGGTCTTTATCAGGTGACCCAATTCCACAAGGGTGCCCGCAAAGGCGAAAGATGTTCTGCGGCCGAGGCTTATCTTTTTGGGGCAATGAAGCGCTCGAACCTGATGATCATGACCAAGACCCAGGCGCGCCGTGTGGTCATGGACGGCACACGCGCGACAGGCGTTGAAATCCAGCACAAGGGCAAGCGGATGATCGTCGAGGCCAACCGCGAGGTGATCCTGTCGGCCGGGGCTTTCGGTTCTCCGCATATGCTGCTGCTTTCGGGGATCGGTCCGCGCGAAGAACTGGCGGCTCACAAGATCAATGTGGTGCATGAATTGCCCGGCGTGGGGCAGAACCTGCAGGATCATCTGGACTATATCCTGACCTATCATTCGAAACGCGACGACGTTGTCGGGCTTGGACCAAAGGGGCTGGCAAACCTTGCGCGGGCCGGGTTGCGTTGGCGCAAGGATGGCTCGGGCCTGTTCGCCTCACCATTTGCCGAAGGGGGCGCGTTCCTGAAATCCGCACCGGAAGTGGACAAGCCAGATCTTCAGTTGCATTTCGTGGTGGGCATCGTGGATGACCATATGCGCAAGATTCATCTCAAGTTCGGCTATTCCTGCCATGTCTGCGTCTTGCGCCCGCACAGTCGCGGCCATGTCGGGTTGCACTCGGCGCGCCCGGACAAGCCGCCGCGCATTGATCCGGGCTATCTGTCTGATCCGCGCGATCTTGACCTGCTGATGACAGGTGCGCGCAGAATGGAGACGATCCTGCAGGGCGAACCCCTGAACCCGTGGCGCGCCAAGCGGCTTTATCCGCATGACGGCAGTGACGCCGGGCTCGAGGCCGATATCCGCAATCGCGCCGACACGATCTATCACCCGGTCGGAACCTGTGCGATGGGGCGGGATGAGATGTCCGTGACCGACCCCCGGGGGCGTGTGCACGGTGTGCAGAACCTGCGTGTTGTCGATGCCTCGCTGATGCCCCGCCTGATCGGGGGAAACACCAATGCTCCGACGATCATGATGGCCGAAAAGATCGCAGCCGGGATGCGCGGATCGACCCTTGGCCAGACCCCGGCCTAGACCTGTTCTTGCGATTGCGGGAGGCGATGGGCCTCACAGGTCTGTCCCGTCTTTGAGCGCGACAGATGCCTGTCCGCAACGCACCGCGCAGGCTCTCAAAAAAACAGTCGGCGCTGGGTTAGCTCATATGTTAACGAGTATCGGGCTGCGCATAGAACAAGAACCGCGCAGTCCGAGTAGCCAAATGTAAGGGAAATGGCATGATTCAAGAGTTCAAGGATTTTATCGCCAAAGGCAATGTCATGGACATGGCCGTCGGCATCATCATCGGTGCGGCCTTCACCGCGATCGTCACATCTCTGGTGGGTGACCTGATCAACCCGTTGATCGGACTGGTCAGCGGCGGCGTCGATTTCACCAATAACTATGCTGTTCTTGGTGGCGAAGTGCCTGCTGGAGCCAGCCTGGACGCCGCGCGCGAAGCGGGAGCGTCGATCTTTGCGTATGGGGCGTTCATCATGGCTGTGATCAACTTTCTGATCATCGCATTCGTGGTGTTCATGCTCGTCAAGATGGTTAACCGCGTGAAAGACGCGGCCCTGGCCAAGGAAGAAGCCGCCGCCGCCCCAGAAGCACCCGCCGGCCCGACCGAGCTGGATATCCTGATGGAAATCCGCGATGCGATGCAGCGTCAGAACGCATCCTGATCGCTTGAAGGCCCGTGGATGCGCGGGCCTTCTGTGACCTGACCTATCCGGTCTGAGCCGCGCGCAGATGCGCCGCGCCGCGCCGGTGTGACCGTCCCTTTTGTCAGGCCTTCAGGGCCAGAGTGGGTGACATCACGTCAATGCCAAGCGCCTTGCCGACCGCATAATAGGTCAGCTTTCCGGCATGTACGTTCAGACCGTTCAGAAGATGCGGATCTGCCTCGCAGGCCGCACGCCAGCCCTTGTCAGCCAGAGCCAGCATGAAGGGCATCGTCGCATTGCCCAAAGCAATGGTCGAGGTGCGCGCCACGGCCCCCGGCATGTTGGCCACGCAATAATGCATGATCCCATCCACCTCATAGATCGGATCGGCATGGGTGGTGGCGCGCGATGTCTCAAAGCAGCCGCCCTGATCAATCGCCACATCCACAAGCGCGGCCCCGGGCTTCATGTCCGCAAACTGCGCCCGTTTCACCAGCTTTGGCGCTTCGGCACCGGGGATCAGCACGGCACCAATGACCATATCGGCACTTCCCAGATGTTCCGCCAGCAACCCGGCCGAGGAATAGCCCGTGCGGAACTGTTGTCCGAACACATCGTCAAGATAGCGCAAGCGGGGCAGGGACCGGTCTAGAACGGCTACCTCAGCGCCCATGCCTGCCGCGATGCGCGCCGCATGGGTGCCGACCACACCGCCGCCGATCACCAGAACGCGGGCCGGGCCAACGCCGGGTACGCCGCCCATCAGAACGCCGCGCCCGCCATTGGCCTTTTGCAGCGTCCAGGCACCGACCTGCGGGGCAAGGCGGCCGGCAACCTCGGACATGGGCGCAAGAAGGGGCAGGCCGCCCTGCGCGTCGGTCACGGTTTCATAGGCAATCGCCGTGCAACCCGAGGCGATCAGGTCGCGGGTCTGCTCGGGGTCGGGGGCCAGGTGGAGATAGGTGAACAGGACCTGCCCCTCGCGCAGCATCTTGCGTTCAACGGACTGAGGCTCTTTCACCTTCACGATCATATCCGCGCTGGCAAAGATTTCCGCAGCCGTGTCGATGATCCGGGCACCAGCCTCGACATAGGCGGCATCGTCAAAGCCCGCCCCTGCCCCGGCACCGGCCTGAACAAGAACGGTATGGCCATGTGCGGTGGCTTCGCGGGCGGCGTTGGGTGTCAGGCCGACGCGGAACTCCTGGGGTTTGATCTCTGTGGGGCAACCGATTTTCATGACGCATGTCCTCCTTGGGCTGGCCCCAGCATGGCGAAATGAATGTGCAATGTGCTTGATATTGTGCACTGCAGAAGGTTGACATATTGAAAGAAAATTCGAAGTTTCTGCATTTGAACGCAAAGGATGTGCGCGTATGAGCCTTGATGCCATAGATCGTCGGATTCTGGCTGCTCTGCAGAAAAGCGGGCGGATGTCCAATGCCGAGCTGTCCGATCAGGTGAACCTCTCCCCCTCGGCCTGCCATCGGCGCGTGCAGCGGCTCGAGGCGGATGGCTATATTCGCGACTATGTGGCGCTGCTGGATGCGCGCAAGATGCGGGTGCCGACAACCGTTTTCGTCGAGATCACGTTGCAGGGTCAGACCGACGAAGTTCTGGATGCCTTCGAAAAGGCAGTGGCACGGATACCGGATGTTCTGGAATGTCACCTCATGGCGGGGGCGGCGGATTACATTCTGAAGATCGTGGCCGAGAATACCGATGATTTCGCCCGCATCCATCGCCAGCACCTGTCGCGCCTGCCCGGTGTGGCCCAGATGCAGTCGTCCTTTGCCTTGCGCACGGTATTCAAGACCACGGCCCTGCCGGTCTGAGCGCCGCCTGCCGCCCGGATCGCTTTACCGGCTTGCACAGTCCGGCCGCGTCAACGAATGTCCGGGCATGGATTGGGATTACATCATCGTCGGTGCGGGCAGCGCGGGCTGCGTTCTGGCCAAGCGGTTGGGAGAAGCGGGGCACAAGGTGCTGCTGCTCGAATTTGGCGGCGCGGACCGGTATCATTGGGTGCATATCCCGATGGGCTATCTCTATTGCATCGGCAATCCGCGCACCGACTGGATGTTTCGCACCACGGCCCAATCGGGTCTGAACGGGCGCTCTCTGCTCTATCCGCGCGGCAAGGTTCTGGGTGGGTGCTCGTCGATCAACGGGATGCTCTATATCAGGGGGCAGGCGGCGGATTACGACGGGTGGCGGCAGATGGGTCTGACCGGCTGGGGCTGGGACGACGTGCTGCCCTATTTCATGAAGTCCGAGGATTACGTCGACGGCCCATCCGAGATGCATGGTGCCGGAGGTGAGTGGCGCGTGGACAACCAGCGCCTGCACTGGGACGTTCTGGACCATTGGGCAGATGCCGCACAGGCCTGGGGTCTGCCCGCAACCAGGGATTTCAACACCGGCGACAACGAGGGTGTCGGATATTTCCGTGTGAACCAGAAGAACGGCTGGCGGATGAACACCGCCAAGGCGTTCTTGCGCACGGCCAGGGCACCGGGTCTCAAGGTCGAAACACAGGCCCTGGCCCGTCGGGTGATCATCGAGCAAGGCCGCGCGGTCGGGGTCGAATATGACCACGTCGGGAACAACCGCAAGACGGCGCGGGCAAGACGCGAGGTGATCCTCTGCGCCGGAGCGATCGGCAGCCCGCAACTGCTGCAGCTCTCCGGGATCGGCGATCCAGAACATCTGCGGGATCTGGGTATCGACGTGATCCGTGACTGTCCCGCCATCGGCCAGAACCTGCAGGATCATCTGCAACTGCGCTGCGCGTGGCGCCTGACGGGGGCAAAGACGCTCAACACCCTGGCGAATTCCTTCTGGGGCAAGGCGCGCATCGGATTGGAATACGCGCTGACGCGCTCGGGGCCGATGTCGATGTCACCCTCGCAGCTGGGGGCCTTTGCGCGCTCGTCTCAGGATGTCGACACGCCGGATCTGCAATATCATGTTCAGCCGCTGTCGCTGGATGCCTTCGGCCAGCCGCTGCATGATTTTCCCGCCATCACCGCCAGTGTGTGCAACCTGCGCCCGCAAAGCCGTGGGTCAGTGCGCATCACGTCGCGCGACCCGCGCGAGGCCCCCGACATTTCTCCGAACTACCTCGAACATCCCGCCGACCGCCGTGTCGCGGTTCAGGCCATCCGTCAGGCCCGCGCGATCATGGCGCAAGGCGCGATGCAGCGCTACGCCCCGCAAGAGATCCTGCCCGGCCCGGTGGGAGACAGCGACGAGGCGCTGACGCAGGCCGCAGGAGATATCGGCACGACGATCTTCCATCCGACCTGCACAGTGCGGATGGGCATGGATGATGGCGCTCCGCTGGACGCTGCCTTGCGACTGAAGGGGCTGGGCGGGCTGCGCGTGGTTGATGCAAGCGTGATGCCGCGCATCACCAGCGGCAACACCAACTCACCGACGATCATGATTGCCGAAAAGGCCTCGGACATGATCCTTGAGGATGCGCGCGGCTAGCATGCTTGCCACGCTCGCCGGTGCGCGCTGAACCGCGCCAGAGCGCAACCCTGCCCCTCACCGCTTGGCAATAAACCCGTGTCGCATTCGCACTTTGCGTGCCGCGCGTTGAGTGGACCGGCAATCAAAGCCGCGTAAGAGTGCCCCCGAAGTATCTGGCGACCCAATATGTTTGAACGTCGTATCCCCGAATGGCTGCGCCATGCGCCCGCCCCCTCTGTAAGGGGTTTTGCCACTATGGCCGGGTTCGAAGCGATCACCCGGGGGATGCTGATTTCGGTCTTTCCCGTCGCCATGTACCAAGCGCTTCAGGACGCCGCCCGGATCAGTTTCATCTATTTCATCATCGGCATCCTGTCCCTGATCACCGGATTGCTGATCCCGTTTCTGGCGCGCTATGTGCCCCGGCGCTGGCTTTATTCGTTCGGCGCTTTGGGATTTGTCACCGGCTGCACATGCGCCATGATCGGAACCCCCGAAACGCTGGTTCTGGCGCTGCTGTTGAACTCGATGGCGACGGTGACCACCTTCGTGTGTTTCAACGCCTATGTTCTGGACTACATCGCCCGGATCGAACTGGGGAAATGCGAAACCCTGCGCATGGTCTATTCGGCGGCGGGCTGGACGGTCGGCCCGGTTCTGGGCGTGTCTCTCTGGACCTGGTGGCCCCCGGCCCCGTTTCTCGTCTCGGCCTTTTCAGCGGCGATCATGCTTGTCGTGTTCCTCTATCTGCGGCTTGGCAATGGCAAGCTGATCACGCGGGCCAAGGCACCTCCGCCCAATCCGATTGCCTTTCTGGGCCGGTTCTTCCAGCAACCGCGGCTGGTGGCGGGCTGGCTGTTTGCGGTGATCCGGTCTTGCGGGTGGTGGGCCTATGTCGTCTATCTGCCGATCTTCGCCGTTGAAAACGGCTTTGGCGAACAACTGGGCGGCGTGTTGTTGTCGATCACCAACGCGGCCTTGTTCCTGTCGCCGGTGATGTTGCGCTTCATTCAGGCCAGTTCGATCCGCTATTCGGTCAGGATCGGCTTTCTGGCCTGCGCCGTCCTGTTCACCTTCGCCGGTGTCGGAGAGATTGCGCCATGGCCTGCGATTGCCGCTTTGTTTGTCGCAAGCTTCTTTCTGATCCTGCTGGATATCTGTGGCGGGCTGCCGTTTCTGATGGCGGTGAAACCCTCCGAGCGTACCGAGATGTCGGCGATCTATTCCTCGTTCCGCGATGTTTCCGGGATCGCCACACCGGGGATCGCATGGCTGGTTCTGCTGGTCGCGCCGATCTCGGGCATCTTTGCCGCCACCGGGGTCGCCTGTCTTCTGGCCTGGGGGCTTGCGGGGCAACTGCATCCGCGTCTGGGGGCGTCACGCCTGAAACCGCTCGATGCTGACCCGGACCCAATGGCAAACCTGGCCAAAACCGCAGAAAGCTGACAGGCAATCGCGGCACCGGTCGCGCAGTTGACAGCCCAAGGCGGAACGCTCCTATATCGACATTGAGACAGGACAATCGCGAAAGGGTCTTCTCCATGCAGATATCCGCCATGCTCAGACGGGCCGCTCAGATAAATCCGAACGGGGTCGCAACGATCTTTCAGGATCGCCAGCAAAGCTGGAGCCAGATGCTGGACCGGGTTGCGCGGCTGGCAGGCGCACTTCAGGCACTTGGAATGAAGCCGGGGGATCGCGTGGCCTTGCTGTCGCTGAATTCCGACCGGTTCATCGAGTATTTCTTTGCGGTCGTCTGGGGCGGCGGTGCGATGATGCCGATGAACATTCGCTGGGCAGCGCCGGAATGCGCCTATGCGCTCAGCGATGCCGGAGCAGAGATCCTGATCGTGGATGAGGCCTTCAAGGGCATTGCACTTGACGTGAAATCTCAGGTCGCGGGGCTGAAAACGCTGATCTATTGCGGTGATGGAGACACGCCCGAAGCCATGCTGAATTACGAAGAGATTCTGGCCGCCGCCGAGGGGGTCGAGGATGCAGGGCGCGGTGGCGATGATCTGGCGGGCATCTTTTACACCGGCGGGACCACGGGCTTTCCCAAGGGCGTGATGCTGTCGCATACGAATTTCTATGTCGGCGGGATTTCCAATGCGCATGAGCTGAACATGAAGGACGGCGAGATCTATCTGCACGCCGCCCCGATGTTCCATATCGCGGATCTGATCTGGTTCAGTGCGATCACCTTCATGGCAGGTACCCATGTGGTGATCCCGATGTTCACGCCTGATGGGACGCTGGCCGCGATCGAGTCCCATCGCCCGCGCCAGACCTTGCTGGTGCCGGTCATGTTGCAAATGGTGTTGCAGAGCGACAAGCTGGCCAGCACCGATATCTCGTCCTTGCGCCAGATTGCCTATGGTGCCTCCCCGGTCACCGAAGCGGTATTGATCGATGCGTTCGAGAAATTCCCCAACGTCTCGTTCATTCAGGCCTTCGGGCAGACCGAGCTGAGCCCGGTCGCGACCTTCCTGCCCACGGATTATCATGTTCTGGACGGGCCAAAGGCAGGCAAGCTGCGCGCCGCAGGGCGACCGACGCGGGTCTGTGAGATCCGCGTGGTCGACGAAAACTGCGTCGAGCTGCCGCGCGGTGAGGTTGGCCAGATCGCAGTCAAGGGGCCGATCACGATGCTGGGCTATTGGAACAAGCCCGAGGCGACGGCCGAGACGATCCGCAACGGTTGGGTTCTGACCGGCGATGCAGGCTACATGGACGCGGACGGGTTTGTTTTTCTGATGGACCGGGTGAAGGACATGATCGTGTCGGGCGGAGAGAATGTCTATTCCGCCGAGGTCGAGAATGCGATTGGTCAACACCCCGCCGTGGCAACCAGCGCGGTCATCGGCATTCCAAGCGATCAATGGGGCGAAAGCGTGCACGCCATCGTCATCCTGCACCCCGGTGCCGAGGTGACGGCCGAGGCGTTGCAGGCGCATTGTCACACGCTGATCGCAGGTTACAAATGCCCGCGCAGCATCGAGTTTCGCACCCAGCCATTCCCGCTGTCAGGGGCGAACAAGGTGCTCAAGACCGAATTGCGCAAACCGTTCTGGGAGGGGCAGTCGCGCCAGATTTCCTAGGTCTTGGCCCTCAACACCCGCGATTTTTGGAAAAATCGCAGGTGCAGGGGAGGGCGGTCATCCGGGAAAACCGCCCGGATCCGGTGTCAGGATGCGTCGCCTTCCAGCTTGTCTTGCGTGCGGGTCTCAAAGTCCGACGCGTCATGGCGCTCGCGCAGCTGCGTGTGCAACTCGCCAAAGGCACGGTTCACCATCCGGCCCCGGCTGACGGCGGGGCGGGCATCGATCTCCTTGGCCCAGCGCATGACATTCTCATAGCTTTTCACGTCAAGGAATTCGGCCGCCTCATAAAGACGACCCAGCACCAGCTGGCCATACCAGGCCCAGATCGCCATATCCGCGATCGAATATTCATCCCCAGCCATCATCCGGTTTTCGGCCAGGTGCCGGTCAAGAACGTCAAGCTGGCGCTTGGTTTCCATCGCAAAGCGGTTGATCGGATACTCCCATTTTTCCGGAGCATAGGCATAGAAATGACCAAAGCCGCCGCCCAGATAGGGCGCGCTGCCCATCTGCCAGAACAACCAGTTCATGCATTCGGTGCGCGCCGGTTGATCTACAGGCAGGAAGGCTCCGAACTTCTCGGCCAGATAAAGCAGGATCGAACCGCTTTCGAACACGCGGGTGGGCGGCGTGGTCGAATGATCCATCAACGCCGGGATCTTGGAGTTTGGATTGGCCGCCACAAACCCCGAGCCGAACTGATCTCCATCGCCAATATTGATCAGCCAGGCGTCGTATTCCGCGCCGCCATGTCCCAGCGCCAGAAGCTCTTCCAGCATCACGGTCACCTTGACCCCGTTGGGCGTGGCCAGCGAATAAAGCTGAAGTGGGTGTTTGCCGACCGACAGCTCTTTCTCGCTGGTCGCGCCCGCAATGGGACGGTTGATCGAGGCGAACCTGCCGCCGCTGCTTTGATCCCATGTCCAGACTTTGGGGGGCGTGTATGTATCGCTCATTTTGGTGTTCCTTAAGGGCTTGCGTTGGATGGCAACATAAAGCCTTGCGCCGGGAAGTGTAGGCGTGACGACGCGGGACAATCCTTTCGGGCAGAAAAATGCGACAGTCACCGGCTGCACAGAAGCCCGGCCAAGCCTGTTTGCGCGAAACCGCATCAGACGCAATGGCGTGTTCGGGGCCAAAGCAGGTGTCGCAGTGCCTGGCTGATCTGGGTCAGCGCCATCCAAGCCGGGCCTGCTATTGTAGCTGACCTTACAACAATAAAAATCGGAGGAACTGATGACTTATTCGAGTATCTCGAATTGGACCACGACTGAGTGGAATGATGAACTGGAAGCTATCGCGCGAGACAAGTTCGTCCCGCTCATCATGGGTGTCGGTGCTTCGCGGGTGCAGATGGTCCGTACGGGCGGCCACAGCTTCAGCGTCATAACCGAATACGCGGACGAAGCCGCTGCAAATGCGGCCCAAGACAGGATCGCGGAAATCCGGGCCAAGGCGGCTGACGATTTGCCCATGACCATGAGTTCCACTGCCGCCGGCGGCGTATTCGCGCAGGGCTGAGCGGCCAGCGATTTTCGCATGCGAAGGGCGCAAACGCCCGGTCTGCCAGCCGGACGTTTCTTGGCGCTGCCGTCAAAACCGGAGTGCAAACCCTGCGCTGTCGCGCCCTCTGGGCCAGGGTGCCGGTCAGCCAATCACCAAGCCAGGCAGGCGGGCTGGCCGTATCGACTGTTGGCGAGGTTAAGGTAGCGCCGCAGTTTGACGAAAAGCCCGGCAGAGAGGTTGAACTCTGCCAGGCCCGTTACGTCAGAAATCCAAATCAGAATTGATAGGATGCACGGATCGTGAAGGTATCCGCATCCGCATCCACACCGGCTGCGTTGCCAATGTCATCAAAGCTGTGCATCAGGTATTCGCCGCTCAATATGAACTGATCTGTCAGTTTGTAGGATAGACCAAGACCCCAGAAATCGCCCGATGCACCACCCAATGACGAGTCGAGTTCAGCATAACCGACTGTGGCATAGAGAAGCGTGTTGCCGAAATCGTAACCACCACGCAGCTTGGCGCGCCAGACGGAATCGAGTGACCCGACCGTTACACCAGCGGCCACCAGGTCGGTGATTGTCCAATCATAGTCAAGCTCGGCACCGATCACCCAGAGGCCAAAGTCATAGTTGTAACCTGCATGCACACCGTAGGTGTAGTCATCGCCATCGGTGCCAGTCGCAAGACTTTTGCCTGTCACGTCCAAGTATCCAAACTGACCACCCGCATAAAAACCGGTCCAGTCGCCACCGGTTCGGACGGGTGCCGCTACCGCCACAGCAGGCGCAGGTTCAACCACAGCCTCGTTCAGATTGCCGGCAAATGCCGGGGCTGTTGTCGTTACCATCGCTGTGAAAACAGCGGCTGTACTCAAAAGATTTCTCATTTTCATCTCCGTTTGGTGGCCCCATTTCGAAAGGCGATTTGATCCTGGCTCTCGAACGTCCAAGGCGGGGCCAGGACGTGGCTGATCTTTGAAATCAAAGCTGCAACATCTCGTGCCGTTTGCAGCGATCGAGGACAGGAATGTCGTAGGTCGCGGTTATCTCTGCGTCGGCATGGATATGGACGAGCTGGTTCTCCAAGACGCTTTGTGCGGAAAGCCGCCAAACCGGCACTGGATCGTATCGGGCGCCGTCGCTCCGGGCGGTGCCGGGGTGGCGGATTCATGGTCTTTGGCCGTGGCCGCACCACCGGCGATCACGCTGTAAACGCGTGCGGACCCTTCTGGCATCGAGGGAAAGTAGTTTCTCATTCTGACCTCTATGCGTTGTGCTCAGGAAAGACTCCTGAGGGCGATCAGCCAAATCGCCCTCAACTTGTTCTTTGCTTACCATGCTGGCAGTTTTGCGCGTTGATCCAGATTAGCGCCGCCGCGCTTCGCGCGATAAACCTTGGTTGGCGAAAGCTGACCTCGTTGACCCATCTGCCATTTGACACCTCTGAGGGAGGTGACGGGCTTACCCAAACCGCGACACGCAGACGCCACGCCTTCCAAACCGCAAAGAAAAACCCCCGCAGGCAAGGCCTCGGGGGTCGATCTGTTTTCGTGTCGGCAAAGCCGGGAAAGGTGACTTACATCATCCCTTCGCGTTGCGCTTTTTTGCGAGCCAGCTTGCGGGCACGCCGAACCGCTTCGGCTTTCTCGCGTGCTTTCTTCACGGACGGCTTCTCGAAATGTTGCTTGAGCTTCATTTCGCGGAAGACGCCTTCACGCTGCAGCTTTTTCTTCAGAGCCCGAAGGGCCTGATCGACATTGTTGTCGCGAACACTAACCTGCATGTGGTTTTCACCACCTTTCTAAGTTGGGTTGCAAGGATTTGCAGGAAGTGGCCGTATAGCAAAGGTCCCCTATGTTGTCTAGTATGACGCGTTGCAGAAATTGGAGCCAGACATGACCGAACTGAAAACACAGCTTTTGGACGCGGCGCTGATGCATGTCCCGTTCGACGGCTGGTCCGAGGCGGCGTTTCGTGCGGCTGTGGCGGATCTGGGCGCGGACATGACCGCCGCCCGCGCTGCGTGCCCGCGCGGCGCGCTGGATCTTGCGGTGGCCTATCACAAGCGCGGTGATGCCTGGATGCTGGAACGCATCGCCACCGAAGACATGTCGGGCATGCGGTTTCGCGACAAGATCGCGGCGGCTGTGCGGTTTCGTCTGCAGGCCATCGACGACAAGGAAGCGGTGCGACGGGGCACAACGCTGTTCTCGCTGCCCCATCATGCGCCCGAGGGGGCCAAGCTGATCTGGGGCACGTGCGATGCCATCTGGACAGCTCTTGGTGACAGTTCGGATGACATAAACTGGTACACTAAACGGGCCACCCTGTCGGGGGTGTATTCTTCGACGGTGCTGTACTGGCTGGGCGATGACAGCGTGGATCATCAGGCGACCTGGGACTTTCTGGATCGCCGGATCGACAACGTGATGCAGATCGAACAGATCAAGGCGCAGGTGCGCAAATCGCCGGTTCTCTCGAAGATACTGGCCGGTCCGACCTGGCTGGCGAGTCGGGTCAAGGCACCGGGGCGCAGGCCGCCATCCGACTTGCCCGGAAGCTGGGCCGCGCCGCGCGACTGAATCATCTGCCGCGCATCTTGCCCGGTCGGGACAGTTTCGAGCCCGCTTGGCAGGCCAGCTCTGAGCTTGGCCGGGGATTGGGCCGTTTCATCACCGATAGAGCGACAATGCAGAGATATTCGCATAACCGCACAGGGTGCTTTTCGTGCGGGTTTTACGGTGATACGCAGAGCCGGAAGATAAGGAACATGACATGACCGAGATGATGCACGCCGTCGAAATCACCAAACCGGGTGGACCGGATGTTTTGCAGCTGACCCGGCGCCCGATTCCAAAGCCGGCATTCGGCCAGGTGGTCATCAAGGTGGCCTGGGCCGGGGTGAACCGACCCGATGCGTTGCAACGCGCAGGGGCCTATGCGCCCCCACCGGGGGCCAGTGATCTGCCGGGTCTCGAGGCCGCGGGCGAGATCGTCGCCCTCGGGGCCGGCGTCTCGGACTGGGCGGTGGGCGATCATGTCTGCGCGCTTCTGCCCGGTGGAGGATATGCCGAATATGTGGCGACAACGGCCAGCCATTGTCTGCCGGTGCCCAAGGGCCTGTCGCTGAAAGAGGCGGCCTGTCTGCCCGAGACCTGCTTCACCGTGTTTTCCAACGTGTTCACCCGGGGCGGTCTGAAAGCCGGAGAGCGGTTCCTGATCCATGGCGGATCCAGCGGCATCGGCACCACGGCGATTCAACTGGCCCATGCCTTCGGTGCGCGTGTGTTCGTCACCGCCGGGTCGGATGAAAAATGCGCCGCCTGCCTGGCGCTCGGGGCCGAGCGGGCCATCAATTACCGTGATGAGGATTTCGTCGAGGTGCTGAAGGCCGAGGGCGGTGCCGATCTGATCCTCGATATGGTTGGCGCAGACTATATCCCGCGCAATATCAATGCCCTGGCCGATGACGGGCGGCTGGTGCAGATCGCATTCCTGCAGGGGCCCAAGGTCGAGTTGAACTTTGCCCAGCTGATGATGCGCCGCCTGACAATGACGGGCAGTACATTGCGGCCCCAGTCGGACCTGGCCAAGGCGCGTATTGCGCAGGATCTGCGCGAGGCGGTCTGGCCTCTGCTGGAGGCGGGACGGGTGCGCCCGATCATGGATTCCGAGTTCCCGCTGGCCGAGGCGTCAGCGGCGCATGCGCGCATGGAAGGTTCGGGTCATATCGGGAAGATCGTTCTCGAAGTGGCTGGCGGGTGAATTTGGGTATTTTGAACCAGAAAGAAGCAGGGGAGAGCGAGAATGGCCAAGACAGCAATCATTGAAGCGGCCGGTGGGCCGGAGGCGTTCAAGCTGGTGGATCGTGAGGTTGGAGAGCCGGGGCCCGGCGAGCTTCGGATTCGCCATGAAGCCGTGGGGCTGAACTATATCGATGTCTATCAGCGCAGCGGCCTGTATCCGATGCAGTTTCCCCATGCCCTTGGCATGGAAGCCGCGGGGATCGTCGAGGCCGTGGGGGACGGTGTGACCCATCTGAAGGCAGGGGATCGCGCGGCCTATGCGGCGACCCCTCCGGGAGCTTACTGCGAGGCGCGCGTGATGCCCGCCGCGCAGGTCTGCCCGGTGCCGGACGGGATCGCCCTGGAGACCGCGGCGGCGATGATGCTCAAGGGGATGACGGTGGAATATCTGTTTCACCGCACGACCCCCTTGAAAGCCGGAGATACGGTTCTGTTTCATGCAGCCGCCGGTGGTGTTGGCCTGATCGCCTGCCAATGGGCGCGCTCGGAAGGGATCACGCTGATCGGGACGGCGGGAACGGACGAGAAATGCCGGTTGGCACTGGAACATGGTGCCACGCATTGCATCAATTATCGCAGTGAGGATTTTGTCGCGCGGGTGCGCGAACTCACCGATGGTGCGGGCGTTGATGTGGTGATGGATGCCGTTGGTGCGGATACGTTCGACGGGTCTCTGGATTGCCTCAAGCCTCTGGGGATGTTGATTTCCTTTGGCAACGCATCCGGCCCGGTGGCACCGTTCAACCTGGGTATTCTGGGGGGGAAGGGCTCGTTGAAGGTCACCCGTCCGACGCTGTTCACGCATATTGCCAAGCACGAGGATTGCCAGGCGATGGCGCGGCATCTGTTTGACAAGGTGCTGAAAGGGGATGTGACGATCCGCATAGATCAGCGTTTTGCGCTGGATCAGGTGGCCGACGCGCATCGCGCCTTGGAAGGGCGTCAGACCACCGGATCGACGGTGCTTTTGCCTTAACGCACCGGGGTGAACACCGCATCCCTGAGGGTGCAGTCGCGCACCACGTCCTGTCCGCAAGGGACCGGGTCGAGATCACGTGACAAGCAGAGGCGGGCCTCTTGTATGTGCCCGTCTTTGCAGGTGATGGTGATGCCGTCTGGTTCCATCCCGGTGTTTTCCTTGAGGAACGCCTCTTCGACGACAGAGGCCGGGAGTTTTACGGTGCGATCAAGCCGGCGGAAGATTTCGGGGCGGGTGACCCGACCGTAGGCTTCGCGTGACAGGGCATAGTATTCCGCCGCCGACAGTCCCGAGCAGCTGCCGTGCTTTTTCCACTGGTACCAGGCAAGACCGGCGGTGCCCATGATATCGGCCATCGCTGCCGTCATGGCGCGGGGGGGCGGGCGCTCGGCGGTTTGGCAGAAGGCCGGCCAGCCGCGGTGATATTGAGGCCAGAGCCCATGCAGGATCCAGCCGTGATCGTGGCGCGCGTCGCATTGATCCGAGCCGCGCGCGTCACCTTCAAGGGCGCACCAGTTGGGTGACCAGCTGAGCGCCAGCACATAGTAGTCGAACTGCCCCGCGGTATCATCCGCGCGCCCGCCAAGGGGCAGGGCGATCAACAGGCTTGCCCAGAGTGTCAGTACCGCGGCGCGCATTCTCTCTTTCCTTCTGGCGTCTGGCTGACTATACAGCGGCCAAGTTCCCCGACAATGGAAACCGTTCTGCCTCGCAGGACAGCCAATTCCAGGCGACGGGAGAGATTTGCGCAAAGGAGACGCGACATGGCAAAACCGTTGATGGCCAAGGCAACTGCTGTTTGGCTGGTGGACAACACGACTCTGAGTTTCAAACAGATCGCGGATTTCGTCGAAATGCATGAGCTGGAGATCCAGGGCATTGCCGATGGCGATGTTGCCGTTGGCGTGAAAGGGTTTGACCCGATCGCCAACAACCAGCTTACGCAGGACGAGATTGATGCGGCCGAGGCCGATCCTCTTCATGTTCTCAAGCTGAAGTTCAATGCATCGGCTGTTGGTGAGGAAAAGCGTCGCGGTCCGCGCTATACGCCCCTGTCCAAGCGTCAGGACCGCCCTGCATCGATCCTCTGGCTGGTCAAGTTCCATCCCGAGCTGACGGATGCCCAGATCTCGAAGCTGGTCGGGACGACCAAGCCGACGATCCAGGCGATCCGCGAACGCACGCATTGGAACATCTCGAACATTCAGCCGATCGATCCTGTGGCTCTGGGCCTGTGCAAACAATCCGAGCTGGATGCGGCCGTGCAGAAGGCCGCGGCCAAGAAAGCCAAGGAAGGCGTGGTCATGAGCGATGACGAACGCCGCATGCTGGTCTCGACCGAGCAGAGCCTTGGCATGGATACGGAACCCAAGATTCCAAGCGCGATCGAAGGGCTGGAAACCTTCACGTTGAGTGGCTCGACCGACTATGAGCCCGAGCCTGAAGCGGCGATTGCGGATGCTGAGAGCCTCTTTAACCTGCCCAAGGGTGGCAGGCATGATGACGAGGATGATGACGACATTTGACCTGTCGGTTCATTGACCGGTTTGACCCCGGCCTGCCAGTGGCAGCGCCGGGGTTTTTTGTGACCGCGCGGTATCATGTGTGATCCGGCCTGTGTCGCTCAAACAGCGGCTGCGTGGGTCCGCAAGAACGGCAACCACTCGGACAGCACCTGCTCGGGGCATTCTTCGGCAAGGTAGTGCCCTCCGGGCAATGCGTGTCCGTCCACCTTGCTTGCCCGCAAGCGCCAGAGCGCAAGACAGTCAAAATGCGCCTCGATCGCGCCGTTCCGGCCCCAGAGGGCAAGAAGGGGCATGCTGAGCTTTGACGGGTCCGCATCATCCTGCGCGATATCCATGCTGGCCGCGGCCCTGTAGTCTTCGCATGTGGCATGTATGCTGGCAGGGTCGCGGAAGGCAGAAAGATATTCCTCCAGCGCCTGTCTGGCGAAGGGCGTCGCGCCTGCCAAGCCCGAACAGCATTTCTTGCACCAGAACCAATCCGGGTCGGCCTGGATCAGCTTTTCGGGAAAGGGCGCGGGCTGGATCAGCCAGTACCAGTGCCAATAGGCCGTGGCAAAGGCGGTGCCTGCTTGCGCGTACATCTCACGCGTGGGTGCGATATCCAGAATGGCGAGCGCGGCGACCCGTTCGGGGTGATCGGCGGCAAGGCGATGGGCCACGCGCGCGCCGCGATCATGGGCACCGATCACAAAGCGCGGGTATCCAAGGGCTGCCATCACCTCGACCATGTCGGTTGCCATGGCGCGTTTGGAATAGGGGGCGTGATCAGGAGTGCTTTCGGGTTTGAACGACCGGCCATAGCCACGCAGATCGGCTGCGATCACCGTGAACTCCTGCGCAAGGGCAGGTGCCAGGCGGTGCCACATGGCACTGGTTTGCGGATAGCCATGAAGCAGGAGCAGGGGCGGACCCGAGCCGGCGATGCGGCAGAATATTTCGCCTTGGTCGAGCGCGATCAATCGCTCCTGGAACCCGTCGAAAAAACCGGGTGCCAGGGGCGCGTTTTGCACGATCAGCTCTGGGTGAAACGGGTCTGCCATCTGTGATCAAAATGACGCTTGTTGGCCGGCGTTGCAAATTTTTCATCACGTTGAAATTAACTCTTGCACGACTCATCGTTTGAGCCCAAATGGCGCCTCACAGACGCCAACGCACGCGCCTCTGGCCAAGCCTTCGGTCTTCGCGTTTATGTAGCGACGGTAACGTCTCTGATTGTTTAACCCTACCCTTTGATGGGCGGTTCTTTTGGAGATGACCATGAACGCTTTTGCTGGCGGCGCTTTCAGCGCGGTGCCTTCCCGTGACTCTGCCCTTGATTACATCGCTCAGAACAGCTTTGAGCGCCCGACGCTGGTGATCGATAGCGCTCGGGTTGGCGAGCAGTATGACGCGCTCAGTGCGGGTCTGGCCGATGCGCATATTCACTATGCGGTCAAAGCCAACCCGGCACCCGAGATCATCCGCCTGCTGGTCCAGCGCGGGTCTGGCTTTGATGCCGCAAGCCGCGCCGAGATCGAGCTGTGCCTGGCCCAAGGTGCCCGCCCGGAAAAGATTTCCTTTGGCAACACGGTGAAAAAACCCAGCGATATCGCCTTTGCCTGGGCAATGGGTGTGCGCCTGTTCGCGGCGGATGCCGCTGCCGAGCTTGAGAAGATCGCAGCGCATGCGCCGGGTGCTCAGGTCTATCTGCGCGTGCTGGTGGAAAGCCAGCTGGCAGACTGGCCGCTGTCACGCAAATTCGGATGCGCGCCCTCGATGCTGCCCGAGTTGCTGGACATGTCCGTCGCCTTGGGGCTGCGTCCCGTGGGGCTGTCGTTTCATGTGGGAAGCCAGACCCGCGAGTCGGCATTCTGGGCCCCGGTTCTGGACCAGATGGTACAGCTTTGGGACCGCGCGCGCGCGTCAGGTCACGATCTGACGCTGCTCAATATTGGTGGTGGGTTCCCGGCGTTTTACGACCAGCCGGTCGAAGCGCCACGGGCCTATGCGGCCGGGGTCATGGCGCAGGTGCGCGCGCGTTTTAGCGGGATCGACGTGATGGCCGAGCCGGGGCGCGGGATGGTGGCAGAGGCCGGACATATTGCCGCCGAAGTTCTGCTGGTGTCGCGCAAATCGGACGATGATCTGCATCGCTGGGTCTATCTGGACATTGGCAAGTTCTCGGGGCTGGCGGAAACCATGGATGAGGCGATCCGCTATCGCTTTGATACCGCCCATGACGGAGGGGATACGGGCCCCTGCATCCTGGCAGGCCCGTCCTGTGACAGTGCCGATGTGCTTTACGAAAAGCGCCCGGTGAATCTGCCGCTGAACCTGCGCGCCGGGGACAGGATCGTGATCCGCAACTGCGGAGCCTACACCACGACCTATGCCTCTGTGGGCTTCAATGGCTTTCCACCACTGGACGTCATCGTTCTGTGAGTTGAAGGCACGTCGCCTGCTTTGGGAGGGGCAGGCGACGGAGGCTGAAATGACCGGGATCAGCCGGTCTGGCGGCGCGTGATGAGCAGACGCAGCCATGGCGTCAGGGCGAACACCACCTGTCCGCTCAGACCTGTCAGCCCCGGCGGGGTAAAAAGCTCCGAGGCGAAGGATGACAGTGTTCCCCCCAGTATGAGGGTCAGCCCGATTTCCCCGGCAATCAGCAACACGAACCCGGTCGCGCCCATTTTCAGGCGCGCGGTCGGCGTGCCAAGCCTGTCCTTTCCGCGGGTCAGAAAACCGGCCGCCCACCAGGACAAAGCCAGCATGACCGGCAGTTCGATCACAACCGCGATCTGGCGGCCAAGGGCGGGTTCCAGCACCAGCACGCGCAGCGTGCCAAGCATAAAGCCTGCAGCAAAGATCAGCGCAAAATATGAAAGCCCTGCGCGCAGGGCGGTCATGGTCTCAGCCCGTGTCACAAGTCCTTGCGCGCGCGCAGGGCGGCGCTGATCGTGCCATCATCAAGGTAGTCAAGTTCGCCACCGATGGGTACGCCCTGCGCCAGAGACGTGAGGCGACACTGACCATTCAACTGATCGGCGATGTAATGCGCCGTGGTCAGCCCATCCACAGTTGCATTCAGCGCAAGGATGACTTCGGTGATCCCTTCTGTCGCGACGCGGTCCCGCAGGCGGGGGATGCGCAATTCATCCGGGCCGACGGCATCCAGGGCCGACAATGTGCCGCCCAGCACATGGTATCGGCCCTTGAAGACCCGCGCGCGCTCCATGGCCCAGAGGTCTGCCACGTCTTCGACAACGCACAGCTCGCCGGTGGCGCGCCTGTCGTCCTTGCAGATATCGCAGATGTCGCCGGTGCCGATATTTCCGCAGTTGAGGCATTCCCGCGCGGTCGCCGCAACGGTTTGCATCAGATCGGCCAGTGGAATCAGCATCAAGGCCCGTTTGCGGATCAGATGCAGCACCGCGCGCCGCGCCGAACGCGGGCCGAGGCCGGGCAGTTTGGCCATCAGCTCGATCAGCGCGTCGATATCGGTGTTGCTGCTCATGGGTTTCCTGCGCGGCCTGCCGGTATTCTGTGCAACCCCGCGACTCCGCTCCTCTTGGGTATGTTCAGAACGGAAGCTTGATGTCCTTTGGCAGGCCCAGACCTTCGGTCAGCTTGCCCATTTCTTCCTGTGCCCGTTCGGCGGCTTTGGTCTGGGCATCCTTGATCGCGGCAAGAATCAGGTCCTCGACGACTTCCTTGTCATCACCGTTGAAGATCGACGGATCGATATCCAGCGCCTTCAGATCGCCCTTGGCCGTGGCCGTGGCTTTGACAAGGCCGGCACCTGCTTCGCCAGTCACCATGATGTTGTGCAGATTGTCCTGCATCTCGGCCATCTTGGTTTGCATTTCCTGGGCTTTTTTCATCATCCCGGCCATATCACCGAGGCCGCCTAGTCCTTTGAGCATTTCGGAATTCTCCTGTTGTGAGTTGCTGTTTAGATACGGGCCTGCGTCTGTCGGCACAAGCCCGGCCTGTCACCGGATCCGCATCCGGGACCACCCGTCGCTTCGGGGCGCGTGCCTCAACGGGGGTCTGATTTCGGCGAGGTATAGAGGATCATCGCCACGCTCAGCGCGGCCACCACGGCAATGAACAATGACGCCGAGCCGACACAGCCTTCGGCGATACCTGCGGCGCGACCGCCAAAATCGGTAAACGCCAGCACAGAGGTGATGACCGTCCAAAGCACAACCAGCACCAATGCGCCCCATTTCGACTTGAAACGGATGGCTACTGCGCTGGCCAAAAGCAGGATCAGCACGATCGGGTTCGAGAACAGCAAGATCGCTTCGGACACTGCGCTGACTTCCGTGCCCGGTATCCAGTCCGGGCGCATCACGGCGCAGCTTTGGGCAAGTGCAGAGTTCGGCGACAGAACGAAAAGCGGGATCAGGTAGCGCAGATGTGATCGACGCAGGCTGCCACCGAGTTTCAGCGCGACGCTGGCGGGGGATGGTTTGGCGGGCATTTTCAGTCTTCCTCGAAGGGGTCCCATTCGTCTTCCACTTCGGGCAGGGCCTGCGCCTGTGCGTCTGCGGCCAGTTCGGCGGGCGTCCGGATGTCCTTGATCTGCGCCTTGGGAAAGGCGGCCATCACGGCCTGCACCATGGGATGGGCATGTGCCGCGTCTTCCAGCGCATAGCGTTCGGCGTTGCGCGTCTCGTCGATGGTCTTGCCCCCGCCTTCGGACACGACCGAGACCGCCCATCTGTTGCCCGTCCAAAGCTGCAGGCGCTGGCCAAGACGCTGGGCCAGGTCGCCGGGTGCTTTCGGCGACGGCTCGAACTCGATCCGGCCGGGCTGGTAGCGGGCCAGGCGCAGACCGGTTTCCACATCCACCAGCAGCTTGCCATCGCGATTGGCCCGGATCAGTTCGATCACGTGCTCGAAGGTGGGAAACCGGGCAAGGGCGGCGTCGACATCCTGTGCAAGGGCAGTGGTCTGACCCGAGGCGGACGGATTGGACATCATGCGCGATTGCGCCTGGGCAACCGCCTGGGTGCCCGACACGGGTGCCGCCCCCATGCCGCTGCGCGGCGGTGTCGGTCCGGTGGGCGGCGCATCCTGCAATTTGCGTACCAGTTCTTCGGGCGAGGGCAGGTCGGCAACATGGGTCAGCCGGATGATGGCCATTTCGGCGGCCATCATGGCGTTGGGCGCGGCGGCGACCTCTTCCAGTGCCTTGAGCAGCATCTGCCACATCCGGGTCAGGACACGCATGGGCAGGGCTTCGGCCATCTGCACGCCGCGCTGGCGTTCATCCGGGCTGACCGTCGGGTCTTCGGCGGCATCCGGCGTGATCTTGACCACGGAAATCCAATGGGTGATCTCGGCCAGATCGCGCAGCACCGCCATGGGATCAGCGCCGTCGGCATATTGCGCGCCAAGTTCGCCCAGGGCTCCGGCAGCGTCACCGCGCAGGATCATGTCCATCAGATCAAGCACCCGGCCCCGATCGGCCAGACCCAGCATCGCGCGCACCTGATCGGCGGTGGTTTCGCCGGCCCCATGGCTGATGGCCTGATCCAGAAGGGAGGTCGCATCCCGCGCCGAGCCTTCCGCCGCGCGGGTGATCAGGGCCAATGCGTCATCGGTGATCTCGGTGCCTTCGGCCCCGGCGATGCGGCGCAGAAGGGCGATCATGTCTTCGGGTTCGATCCGGCGCAGATCAAATCGCTGGCAGCGCGACAGCACCGTGACCGGGACCTTGCGGATCTCGGTCGTGGCAAAGATGAACTTGACGTGTGCAGGCGGTTCTTCCAGCGTTTTGAGCAGCGCGTTGAAGGCGCTGTTGGACAGCATGTGCACTTCGTCGATGATATAGATCTTGTAGCGGGCCGAGGCCGCGCGATAGGCGACGGAATCGATGATCTCGCGGATATCGCCCACGCCCGTGCGCGAGGCGGCATCCATTTCCATCACATCGACGTGACGCCCTTCCATGATCGACACGCAATGCTCGCACTGGCCGCATGGTTCGGTGGTGGGTGTGCCGTTGCCGTCCGGCCCGATGCAGTTCATTCCCTTGGCGATGATCCGCGCGGTGGTGGTTTTGCCGGAGCCGCGAATGCCAGTCATGATAAAGGCCTGCGCGATCCGGTCCGCGGCGAACGCGTTCTTGAGCGTGCGCACCATGGCGTCCTGACCGACGAGATCCACAAAGGTCTCGGGGCGGTACTTGCGCGCAAGAACCTTGTAGCCTGCCTGTTCGCTGTCGCTCATCTTCTCTCCGGGATTCGGCTGAAATCAGAGACTAGGCCAGCGCGTCAGAGGGGTCCAGCAATCAAAGCGACCTCGGCGCACGGTGCTGTAAGACAGTGGCAACCTGCCTTGGGTATATCTGTCCACGCAGCTGCATTGTCGTCCGTTTGGCACCGGGCGATGCGATCAGGACGATGGTTTGTCTTTCGCGCATTCACGCAGGTTCGGATTTACACCCCGGATCTGTGCACCCATCGTACTTTCAGCGGGCCCGCCCCCTGACGCCGTTCCATACACAGATAACAGCATCCCCCTGCCGGACACTGCGCCGAGCGGGGCAAAACCTCTGCGCATTGTGCCTAAAGCACAGTTACTGTGCCCGCCTCTCGCAACCTGCGGTCTGACAGGGCGGGGTGATCTCGGGGGATTTGCTGATGAATGGGCGTGTTCTGCCCGCCGTTGCGGGGCAAAGGTGAGAGGCTGGACAACGACCCAAGCGGGGCTCGTTACGGCTGCTTCCTTCCGGATCTGACCGGGTTGGCGAGGCGCTCGCCCGCGCCAACCTCTCAGGCGTGGATATAGGGGGCGCGGTTCGGATTCGCAAGTGGCGCGGGGGGCAGCCCCGCTCAGAGCGACAGGCGCAGTTGCACAAAGCCCCCGGCGTCCGTGCCATCCGTGCCGGTGCAAAGATCGCCAAGCTCATGAAGATGCGAAAGCGCGCCGGGACCGGTGGGTGCCAGGACAGAGCTTGCGCCGATCCTGGCGAACCGGCGCCCACGGGCGTCCGGCTGGTTGGGCTGATGCCCTGCCAGCAGATACTCTTCCAGTGTCTCGCGCACCAGTTTTCCGGGCAGCGTCAGGCGGTGCGCATCTTGCAACACCGCCACATTGCCGCCGCCGTTCGCGCGATAGCTGCTGAGGGCAACGGCAAAACGGTCATCCCTTGCGACCGGCGCACCGCCGTACTCAAGCGAGACCAGGCGACGGTGCGCGGGGTCGATGAGGGCTCCGGCGTGATCGAACCGCGAAGGCCGCGACAGGTCGAGTTCATAGTCGATGCCGTAAAACAGATCGCTGCCATGGGCGGGGCGCGTTGCATCAATCAGGCTCTGTGGCTGGTCCCCCCTTGTTATCTGGTTGTAGATGCCTGCCGACATTTCGATCCAGTCCGCCAATTGCGCGCCGGTGACAATCACGGCGGCCAGACGGTTCGGAAAGTAACACAGGTCAAACGCATGGCGCAGGCTGAGCGGGCCTGCTGGAATATCGACATAATGCTGCGGCCCGCTGCGCCCGCCCGTCTTTGCCGGTGCCGCGCTGGACAGCAGCTTCAGACCTTCGGGAATGACCTGCATCCGGCGCAAAGCCTTAGCTTTGGCAGCGGCCACGATTTCCAACGCGGCTGATGGAGCGATGAAGCTGAAGTAACTGTGCAACGGGACCGATGTGTAACCAAGGGTGCGGGCAAGCTGCCTGCGCGTGGCGCGGTGGATCGGCGCGGTCAGGGCACCCAGTTCGCGGTTCTCCGCTCCACAGGCCGCGCGCAGTTGCGTGCGCAGTTTGTTGATCTGCCAGCCGGTGTCGGCATGGCTCAGGTCCAGGTCTATGACGCCAAGATAGGCCCCCCCGGCCCCCGGCATCACCACCGGTGTCCCGTTCAGCACCCCGCGTGCCATCTCCGAGCCTTGCGGAGCCTTCGGGTCGGGCAGGTGCAAATGCGTATGTCCCGCGATGATCGCATCCAGCCCGTCCAGCGCCGAGAGCGGCCAGAGCGCATTCTCCTGGCCGGTCAACTCGTGGCGTTCTCCCAGGCCGGTATGCGCAAGCGCGATCACCAGATCACAGCCTTCGTCTTGCAGCGCGCAAATCGCCTCGCGCGCCGAGGCGGTGATGTCATCAATCGCAAGGCGTCCCGACAGGTGGTCAGCATCCCAGATCAGGGTTTGCGGCGGAAGGACCGAAAAAATCCCGATCCGCAACGGGGTTCCGCAGAGTGTCCGCTCAAGGACCGTCCAGCGCTGTACCGGCAGTTCCCCGCCGTCGATACGATGGGCATTGCTGCACAGGACCGGCAGGGGCGCATGTCTGAGGCTGTCGACAAGGCGCGTCAGTTCGAAGTTGAAGTCATGATTTCCCAGGCCCGCCGCGTCATACCCCATCAGGCCAAGTGCGCGATAGAAGATATGCGGACCCGTCATGTCGGCCAGCGCCTGTTCGTCCAGCGGTGTGCCTTGCAGACTGTCCCCGTTGTCCAGCGTGATCACCAGATCGCCGCGCGCGCGTGCCTGATGGCGTATCGTGCGGATCAGGGTGGCGATCCGGGTCATTCCGGCCGTATCTGTCTTGCGATCCGCGAAATAGTCAAAGCTGCGCATCTGCATATGCAGATCGGAGGTTGCCAGAATGCGCAGGCGTCCGGAAACCGGTGCCGCCGATTGGGCAACAGTTTGGGGCCGGGCTATCGGGCTGTCTCGTTGCAGGTCATTCTCCTTCCGATCGAAAACCCGCCTGACACCTGCCTATCAGGAAACAACTCTGAGTTGCAATCGAGGATTGATGTGCGCCCGGAAACACATTGTTAAATCACTGTGAGCAATGTGGTGTGCCCCATTGAACTGCTGTATCGCCCATGCCAAAGGTCGGCCCTGGGCAAGGGAGAGCATAGTTGAAACTGGCAGAAACCGTCACATTCGGGGGCAGCGGTCTGAACCGCGCCGCGCATCTGCGCAGCGATGCCAAGGCGCTGGCGCGCATGTCCGCAGACCCGAGGGCCGGATGCCTGCCGGTATGGCGCGGCAAACCCTTGCTGAAGGGCGAGGGTCGGGATGCACTTGCCTTTCTGCCGCCGGATCATCCGGTGATAGAGGCCGAGGTCGGTGGGCGCGATACTCTGGTCTTTCTGGGGATCGAGGAAGACGGCAGACCTCTTTTCGCGGCGGATTTTTCAACCTGGGAACCTGAACAGGTCGATGCCGAAGCGCTGGGTCTGTTTCTGGATCCCAGCGAACAGCGCCATCCGCATTTGCCCGAGGATCACGTCTTTGCGGAATTGCGCATGGTGATGACGCGGCTGGATCCGCGCGCGGCTGAACTGGCCGCGACGGCAAAAGCGATCATCGGCTGGCACAGCACGCATGGATTCTGTGCGCGTTGCGGGACACGCAGCGATTTGGCCCAGGCCGGGTGGCAGCGGGTCTGCTCGGCCTGCAAGGCGCATCATTTCCCCCGCACGGATCCGGTGGTGATCATGTTGATCACCCATGGATCGTCGGTGCTCATGGGCCGCTCTCCGGGCTGGCCCGAGGGGATGTATTCGCTGCTGGCGGGCTTCGTGGAACCGGGTGAGACACTGGAGGCGGCCGTGCGCCGCGAGGTTCTTGAAGAGACCGGTGTGCATGTCGGCGAGGTCAGCTATCTGGCCAGTCAGCCATGGCCGTTTCCGGCGTCCTTGATGTTTGGATGCGGGGGCGTTGCAACCAGCCGCGACATCACGATCGATCCGGTCGAAATCGAAGATGCCATGTGGGTTTCCCGGGACGAGATGATGAGCGCATTTGCCGGTGAGCACCCCGTTCTCAAGCCCGCGCGGAAAGGTGCAATTGCGCATTTTTTGATCAGGAACTGGCTTGCGGATCGGTTGGATTGACGGCACAGTTTACTCAATAATCAAGAACAACGGGCATACGGCATGAAATTCTCCAGCAAGGAAGACGTCCAGGCACCAATTGCGACCGTTTTCGGGCTGCTGTCGGACTTTGAGGTCTATGAACGCTCGGCGATCCGACGTGGCGCGGAAGTGCAGCGCGTTGGTGAACATGACGTCCCCCGTGTGGGTCAGACATGGGAGGCCAGCTTTACCCTGCGCGGAAAAGAGCGTCGCACACAGGTGGAACTTGTTCAGTACACACCACCCACCGAGATGTTCTTCGAAAGCAAATCGGACGGGCTGATCACCACGCTTGAGCTTGAGCTTGTTGCCCTTTCGACCAACCGCACGCGGATATCGGTCACCTTCGAGATCAAGCCACTTACCCTGCCTGCACGGCTGTTCGTGCAGTCGATGAAGCTGGCCAAGACAAACCTGTCCAACCGCTTCAAGCAGCGCGTGGCCGAATACGCCAGGGATATCGAAGATCGCGTCTCGCGGATGGCCTGAAGCAGGTCATTCGCGGCCCGGATCGGCCGGATAGACGCCCAGGATTTCGATGTTGGTGGTAAAATAATCAAGCTCTTCCAGGGCGCGTTTCACACCGGGATCTTCCGGGTGCCCCTCGATGTCGGCGTAAAACTGCGTTGCCGTGAAGGTGCCTCCGACCATATAGCTTTCCAGTTTCGTCATGTTCACGCCATTGGTCGCGAACCCGCCCATCGCCTTGTAAAGCGCGGCTGGAATGTTGCGCACCTCGAACACGAATGAGGTGATCATGCCGTGGGAACCCCGGCGCGAATGATCCGCTTCACGCGACATGATCAGAAAGCGTGTCGTGTTGTTGCCCTGATCCTCGATGTGGCGCGCCAGAACGTCCAGCCCATAGATCTCACCCGCCAGTTCACTGGCCAGGGCGGCCAATTTGGGATCGCCGACTTCCGCGACGTGCCGGGCCGATCCGGCCGTGTCGGCACCGATGATGCGATGGATTCCATGTTCGGCCAGGAATTCCTTGCACTGGCCCAAAAGCACGGTGTGGCTCATCGCCTGTTCAACCTGGTCCAGGGGCGTTCCCGGTACTGCCAAGAGGTTGATGTGCACCCTCACGAAGGCCTCGTTGATGATATGCAGACCGGACTGCGGCAACAGCGAATGAATATCGGCAACCCGCCCATAGGTGGAGTTTTCGACAGGCAGCATTCCCAGATCGGCGGCCCCTGATCGCACCGCGTCGATGGCGTCTTCAAAGGTGCGGCAGGGAAGGACCTCCATGTCCGGGCGCGCTTCGTGGCAGGCCTGATGGCTATAGGCGCCAAGTTCTCCCTGAAAGGCGATACGTTTGGTCATTTTTTCCGTCCTTCACCGCATTTGACGTAAATGGTCGTTTGGTCGCGGTGTCTATATCTTGCTACTGCCCGAGGGAAGCAATAGATAGCCCGCCAAATGGATCAATGGGAACGGGCGACCAATGCTTGATACGATGACCTTTACCAAGGCTGCCGCAGGTTTGTTCGGCGCACTTCTGGTGTTTCTGCTGGGTAGCTGGGCTGCTGACGAAATCTATAGCGTCGAAGCACATGGCGAGCAGGCCTATGTGATCGACACCGGCGCAACCGACGTCGCGACGGAAGAAGTGGAAGAGGTGGATTTCGCAACCCTTATGGCCTCGGCAGAAGTTGACAAAGGTGCGCGTCTTTTCCGCCAGTGCAGCGCCTGTCACAAGCTGGAAGCCGGTGCGAATGGCACGGGCCCGTATCTTTATGGTGTGGTTGGCAGACCCAAGGCCGCGGCTGACGGATTTGGATATTCTGACGCCCTGGCCTCGATGGGGGGTGAATGGACACCTGAAAACCTGAGCGGTTTCCTGGAAAGCCCGCGCAACTATGCCCCCGGCACCTCGATGGCCTATTCGGGCCTGCGCGATGCACAAGATCGCGCGAACCTGATCGCCTATCTGGACAGCCTTGATGACTAAGCGTCGGAATAGCTTCTGAATTCGGGGCCGTTGCGTACTGCAGCGGCCCTTTTCATTTTCCGGTATCCTCAGGTCATCGCGCAACACAAAGCCACAACCGCGCCATGGTGCGGCTGGCCCGGCACTGCCTGTTTGCCGGGCTATTGCTGAAATGTGATCGCGCGTGCGCATGGAATCTCAACTTGAATGTTGGAATGGCCGCCGATTAGCTTACATCACAAGACACGGCACACTCTTGCCATTGCCACAACAGGAAGATCTGAATGTCCCAAACTCGTGCCCTCGCGCGCCCCGCATCGCACCCTCGTTTGTTGAATTTTGGATTGGTTTGCCTGACCTTCGTGCTCTGTCTGGCCGGGTCTCTGAAAGCTCAGGAGACGACGACCGAAGACCTGATTACAAGCCATGGCTATTCGTTTTATGGCGACCTGACCTATCCTGCCGATTTCGAGCATTTCGCCTTCGTGAACCCGGATGCGCCCAAGGGCGGGGAAATCTCGTTCGCCGCGCTGGGGACGTTTGATTCGATGAACCCATATACCGTGAAGGGTCGGCGCGGGCAGTTGAGCTGGTCGATGTATGAAAGCCTCCTGGGCGATGGGGCTGCGGATACCTATGGTGAAGGCTATGGTCTGCTGGCCCACAAGCTGGAGTATCCGCCGTCCAAGGATTGGGTGATCTTTCACATCCGCCCCGAGGCGCGGTTCTCGGACGGCACGCCCCTGACGGCGCATGACGTGCTGTTCTCGCATAACCTGCTGTTGGAGCAGGGGCTGCCCTCTTATGCGGCGGCGGTCAAGAAGCGCATTCCCGGTGCCGAAGTTCTGGATGATTACCGCATCAAGTTCACCTTCACCGAAGGCATTTCGCGCCGCAGCCTGATCGACCAGGTCGGTGGCGTTCCCGTCTGGTCAAAGAAATGGTTCGAGGAAACCGGCGCACGGCTGGATGAAAGCCGGCTGGAAACCTCGCCCGGATCAGGGCCCTATATGGTCGAGACGGTCGATGTGAACCGGCGCATCGTTTACAAACGCAACCCCGACTATTGGGGCAATGACCTGCCGATCAATCGCGGGCGGCATAACTTTGACCGCATTCGCGTGGAATATTTCGGGGATGACACGGCCGCCTTCGAAGCGTTCAAGGCCGGAGAATACACCTTTCGCCAGGAAGGGGACTCCAAGAAATGGGCGACCCTCTATGACTTTCCCAAGATTGAATCCGGTGCCATCTTGAAGAAAGAGTTGCCGGATGGAACACCCCCGACGCCGTCGGGCATCGTGTTCAATCTGGGGCGTGAGCTGTTGAAGGACCGGCGTGTGCGCCAGGCGATTGCGCTTGGCTATAACTTCGAGTGGACCAACGAGTCCCTTCAGTATGGCCTGTTCAAGCAGCGCGTTTCTTTCACGCAGGACACGCCCCTGATGGCCACTGGCGTTCCAGAGGGTGCCGAGCGCGAGTTCTTGCTGTCACTGGGCGATCTGGTGCCGCCGGAACTGCTGAGCGAGCCTGCTCTGATGCCCCATACGTCGAACCCTGACCGTTTGAACGACCGCCGCAATCTGCGCACGGCAATGGGTCTTCTGGATGAGGCCGGCTGGGCGGTCGGCGATGACGGGCGTCGACGCAATGCGAATGGTGATCTGCTGCGGCTGACCTTTCTGTTCAACACCGCTCAGGAAGGAACGCTGAGCGCGGTGATGGAGAACTTTGTCGCCAACCTCGACAAGATGGGGATCGAAGCGATCCTCGAAAAAGTCGATCCGTCGCAATACACGCTGCGCGAACGCGAACGGGATTACGATCTGATCTTTGACAGCTATGCAGCCTTCCTTGGCACCGGGACGGGCCTGATGCAGCGCTATGGCTCGGAAGATGCGGCATTCTCGATCTTCAACCCGGCCGGTCTGGCCAGCCCGTTGGTTGACGCGATCATCGAGGCGTCGCTTCTGTCGCAAAGCACCCAAGAGGAACAGACGACGCTGCGCGCGTTGGACCGGGCATTGCGTCATGAGTTCATCATGATCCCCCTGTGGTACAATGACAGCTATTGGGTGTCATATTACGATCAGTATGAATTCCCCGAGCCCTTGCCGCCATATGCTCTGGGACAACTGGATTTCTGGTGGTACAACGCTCACAAAGCGGCCGCTCTCAAAGCCGCAGGAGCGTTGAGGTAACAGGCCCGATGAGCGGCTATATTCTGCGGCGGTTGCTGCTGATCATACCGACCTTGTTCGGCATCATGCTGATCAACTTCGCATTGACGCAGTTCGTGCCGGGCGGTCCGGTCGAGCAGGCAATCGCGCGTGCGCAGGGCCAGGGCGATGTCTTTGGCTCATTCGCGGGCAACACGGGCGATGTGGGTCTGGAAGAAAGCGGGCCGGGCAATGACCAGTATATCGGCGCACGCGGCCTGCCGCCTGAATTCATCGCACAGCTCGAGAAAGAGTTCGGCTTTGACAAACCCCCTGTCGAGCGGTTCTTCGGCATGCTGTGGAACTATATGAGACTGGATTTCGGAGACAGTTACTTTCGCTCCATCGGCGTGATCGACCTGATCATCGAAAAAATGCCGGTGTCGATCTCGCTTGGCCTGTGGTCGACGCTGATCGCCTATCTGATCTCGATCCCCTTGGGCATTCGCAAGGCGGTCAAGGACGGCACCAGCTTTGACACCTGGACCTCGGGTGCGATTATCGTGGCCTATGCGGTGCCCGGGTTCCTGTTTGCCATCCTGTTGCTGGTTCTGTTCGCGGGCGGTTCCTATTGGCAGATCTTTCCGCTGCGCGGTCTGACCTCGGACAATTGGGACCAGCTGAGCCTGCTGGGCAAGATCGGGGATTACTTCTGGCATATCGCATTGCCGGTTCTGGCCTCGACGATCTCGGCCTTTGCGACACTGACCTTGCTGACCAAGAACAGCTTTCTGGATGAGATCAAGAAACACTATGTGATGACGGCCCGCGCCAAGGGGCTGTCGGAATCCCGTGTGCTCTATGGGCATGTGTTCCGCAACGCCATGCTGATCGTGATCGCGGGATTTCCCGCGGTGTTCATCGGTGTGTTCTTTTCCGGCTCACTCATCATCGAGACGATCTTTTCGCTGGATGGTCTGGGACGGCTTGGGTTCGAGGCCGCGGTGGCGCGCGATTATCCCATCGTGTTCGGCACCCTGTTCATCTTTGGCCTGATCGGGCTTGTGGTGGGGATCCTGTCCGACCTGATGTATGTGCTGGTGGATCCGCGCATCGACTTTGAGAGGAGGGAGGGCTGATGGCGCTCTCCGCCCTCAATCAGCGCCGCTGGCGCAATTTCAAACGCAACCGGCGCGCATATTGGTCCATGTGGATTTTCGGCGTGCTGTTCGGGCTGTCGCTGTTTGCCGAGTTCCTGGCCTATGACAAGCCGATCCTTGTGCGCTATCAGGGCGAGTTCTATACGCCGATCTGGAATTTCTACCCCGAAACCGATTTTGGCGGCGATTTCCAGACCGAGGCGGTCTATCGCGACCCCGAAGTTCAGTGCCTGATCATCACCGGCGGGCTTGATCTGTGTTTCGATGATCCCGAAGCCTATATCGAGGATGCGGCAGACGGCGTCATCGACGGAGAGGTGATCAACAAAGGCTGGATGATCTGGCCGCTGATCCCCTATTCCTATGACACCCCGGTGGATCGCCCCGGCGCAGCCCCGCTGCCGCCCAATGGCGAGAACTGGCTGGGAACGGATGACACAAAGCGCGATGTGATGGCGCGGGTGATCCACGGGTTCCGCCTGTCGGTGGCCTTTACGCTGATGGTGACGGCGGCCTCGACCCTCGTCGGGATCGCGGCGGGGGCTGTGCAGGGCTATTTCGGCGGCTGGCTGGATCTGATCTTTCAGCGCTTCATCGAGATCTGGACGGCGACTCCGTTCCTTTATGTCATCATCATCATGTTCGCAATCCTGGGGCGAAGTTTCTGGCTGCTGGTGTTCTTGTTGATCATCTTCAGTTGGACCGCCCTTGTGGGCGTGGTGCGGGCGGAATTCCTGCGCGCGCGAAATCTGGAATATGTCCGCGCGGCCAAGGCGCTGGGTGTGAGCAACCTGACGATCATGTTCCGCCACATGCTGCCCAATGCGATGGTGGCGACACTGACCATGCTGCCGTTCATCGTCACAGGCACGATCGGAACACTGGCGTCGCTGGACTTTCTGGGTTTCGGCCTGCCGTCCTCGGCGCCCTCTCTGGGTGAGCTGACCTTGCAGGCCAAAGAGAACCTGCAGGCCCCCTGGCTGGCCTTCACCGCGTTCTTTGCCTTTGCGATCATGCTGTCCTTGCTGGTCTTCATCTTCGAGGGCATCCGCGATGCGTTCGATCCCAGAAAGACATTCTCATGACGGCCATTCTCGAGGTCAAAGACCTGCGCGTCGCCTTTCGCCAGGATGGCAAGCTGACCGAAGCGGTGCGCGGCGTCAGCTTTACCCTGGACCGGGGTGAGACGGTCGCCCTGGTCGGTGAAAGCGGGTCGGGCAAGTCGGTGACCGCGCTCTCGACGGTGTCGTTGCTGGGCGACAGCGCACAGGTGTCGGGATCCGTCACCTATGACGGGCAAGAGATGATCGGCGCGGACGAAAGGCGTCTGCGCACTGTGCGGGGCAATGATATCAGCTTCATTTTCCAGGAGCCGATGACCTCTCTAAATCCGCTGCACACGATCGAAAAGCAGCTTCGCGAATCCCTGGCGCTGCATCAGGGGCTGGTGGATGCCGAAGCACGGGTGCGGATCATCGAGCTTTTGGAAAAGGTCGGTATCCGCGACGCGGAAAGCCGTCTGGGGGCCTATCCGCATCAGCTGTCCGGTGGGCAGAGACAACGGGTCATGATCGCCATGGCGCTGTCCAACAAGCCCGACATCCTGATCGCGGATGAGCCGACAACCGCGCTGGACGTGACCATTCAGGCGCAAATCCTCGAGTTGCTGGCCGAACTCAAGGCCGAGGAAGACATGGGGCTTTTGTTCATCACCCATGATCTGGGTGTCGTGCGCCGGATTGCCGATCGGGTCTGCGTGATGAAGGACGGCGAGATCGTCGAAACCGGCCCGACCGCCGAGATTTTCGCCAACCCGCAGCACCCCTATACGCAAAAGCTCCTTGCGGCCGAACCAAGCGGATCGCCGGATCCGGTGAGTGGCAGCTCCGAGGAGATCGTCAGCACGCAGAACCTCAAGGTCTGGTTCCCCATTCAGGCGGGGTTCCTCAAGCGTACGGTGGGATATGTCAAAGCGGTCAACGATACGACCCTGTCGATCCGCGCCGGCGAGACATTGGGCATTGTCGGGGAATCCGGGTCGGGCAAGACCACACTGGCCCTGGCGATCATGCGCCTGATCGGCTCCGAGGGCGGGATCACCTTTCAGGGTCAGGATATCCGCCAATGGTCCACGCGCGAGTTGCGGCGCTTGCGCAAGGATATGCAGATCGTGTTTCAGGATCCCTTCGGCTCACTGAGCCCACGGATGACCTGTTTCCAGATCATCTCGGAAGGTCTGGCGATCCACAAGGTCGACCCCGAGCGCAATGCGCGCGAGCTGGTGGCCGAAGCGATGGTGGAAACCGGCCTGGATCCGGCCGCGATGGATCGCTATCCCCATGAATTCTCGGGCGGGCAACGTCAGCGCATCGCGATCGCGCGGGCGATGGTGCTGCGGCCGCGGTTGCTGGTGCTGGATGAGCCGACCTCGGCCCTGGACATGACCGTGCAGGTGCAGATCGTCGACCTGTTGCGCAAACTGCAGGTGAAATACGGGCTGGCCTATCTGTTCATCAGCCATGACCTCAAGGTGGTGCGCGCGATGAGCCACAAGATGATCGTGATGAAACAGGGCGATGTGGTCGAGTTCGGTCAGGCCGAGGCTTTGTTCACGGATCCCCAGAACGCTTATACCCGCACCTTGCTCGCTGCGGCGAGCTGAGGAGGGGGCGCTGCCCCCGTCCCTTCGGGACTCCCCCGGGAGTATTTCTCACCAGAAAGAGGCAGGCGGAAGTCCCGCGCGATCTCAGATCGCCGAGGAGTGCCCCGCCTTGCTGAGGTCATAGGCGTCAAAGACGCGGGCGATCATCCGGGTCAGGGGACGGGCCTCATGAGGCACGAACAGCCCGTCTTCCGTCAGCTTGATCATGCCGGGAAAGGCGCTGTTCGCCTGGTCGAGAAGGGCGTTCAGCTTTGTGCGGGAGATGTCGAAGTCGCGCAGGATCTCGGCGGCATCTATGCGGAAGTCGCACATCAGCGCTTCGATCAGGCGGGCGCGCAGCAGATCGTCGCCCTTGAAGGCATGGCCGCGCGAGACGGAAAACTTGCCCTGGCGCACTTCGCCCACATGTTTGCCGGTCGACGGCGCGTTTTGCGCGAAGCCTTGCGGGAATTTCGAGATGGCGGAGGCACCCACGCCGATCAGAACGCCACTGGTGTCATCGGTATAGCCCTGGAAGTTGCGCCGCAGAGTGCCGGCGTCCAGCGCCTTGGTCATGCTGTCCTCGGGGCGGGCAAAATGGTCGATGCCGATTTCGCGGTAGCCATCCCACATGAAGAGGCGGCGCGCGGTCTCGAACAGAGCGAGCCGTTCTTCCGGCGTGGGCAGCGTGTCAGAGGGTATCATCGTCTGGCGTCTGGCCATCCAGGGCACATGGGCATAGCCATAGAGCGCCACGCGGTCGGGATTGAGCGACAACAGTTTCTGCACGCTTTCCGTCATGCGCCTTTGCGATTGGTTGGGCAGGCCGAAGAGAATGTCGGCGTTCAGGCTGTGGATGCCGCGCGCGCGCAGCATGTCAGCGGCGTCACGGGTCACGTCAAAGCTTTGAATGCGCCCGATGGTCTTTTGGATCTCGGCATCGAAATCCTGCACGCCGATCGAGGCGCGGTTCATGCCCGCTGCGGCCAGGGCGTCAACGCGGGCTTCGTCGATCTCGTTCGGGTCGATCTCGACCGAGAACTCATAGTCGTCCGCCAGCGGGGCCAGATCGGCGATCGCCTCGGCCAGTTCGCTCATCATGTCGGGTTGCAGCAAGGTGGGGGTGCCGCCGCCCCAGTGCAGGCGCGAGAGGCTCACACCCGCTGGCAGATGTTGCTTGAGCAGGCTGAGTTCCTGTTTGAGCGTCTCCAGATAGGCGATGACCGGTTTGTCCGTCTGTGTCCCTTGGGTTCTGCAGGCGCAGAACCAGCACAGCCGCCGACAAAAGGGGACATGGATGTACAGAGATATCTGTCCGTTTTCGGGAATCCGGGAGATCCAATCCATGAACTGGATCGGGCCGACATCTTCGTTGAAATGCGGGGCCGTCGGGTAGCTTGTGTACCGTGGCACACGCGCGTCAAATAGCCCGAGCTTGGACAATTGCGAAGTTTTCATCATCTGAGTATCCTAGTCATGGGTCGGGGCCGAAACTTTGACCCAGATCAAGTTTGGAAGTACGCATGAGTGTGAATCACGCCCTGTCTCAGGAATGCTCTGACTGCCCGATCAGACATCGCGCCGTCTGTGCCCGATGCGAGAGCGACGAGCTCGATCGGCTGGAAGAGATAAAGTATTACCGCAGCTTCGAGGCGGGCCAGACAGTGATGTGGTCCGGTGACAAGATGGATTTTGTCGGATCGGTGGTGTCGGGAATCGCCTCGCTGACGCAAACCATGGAAGATGGGCGCACGCAGATGGTGGGTCTTCTTCTGCCGTCGGATTTCGTCGGGCGGCCCGGGCGTGATGGCGCGGCCTATGATGTTGTGGCGACCACTGATCTGGTGATGTGCTGTTTTCGCAAGAAGCCCTTCGAAGAGATGATGAATGATACGCCGCATATCGCGCATCGTCTGTTGGAAATGACCCTGGACGAGTTGGACGCCGCGCGCGAATGGATGCTGGTTCTTGGTCGCAAGACAGCGCGCGAAAAGATCGCCAGCCTTCTGAGCATTTTCGCGCGTCGGGATGCGACGCTGAATTTCTCGGCGGGGAAGAACAAGGTGGTGTTTGATCTGCCACTGACGCGCGAGGCGATGGCGGATTATCTTGGCCTGACGCTGGAAACGGTGAGCCGGCAGATTTCCGCGCTCAAGAATGATCAGGTGATTGTGCTGGAAGGCAAGCGCCACGTCACAGTGCCGGACATGAACCGCCTTCTGGATGAAGCCGGAGATGACAGTGACGGCGGTCTGCTGAACTGAGGATCAGCCCAGGCCTCCCTTCGCATGAAGGAAGGCCTGATTTGCTTGCAACATCAATGCGCCATGAGGACCGGCACGGTTGCCTGTTCCAGCATGTGCCGGGTGGCCCCACCCAGAATGGCTTCGCGGAAGCGTGAATGGCCATAGGCTCCCATCACGATCATCTCGGCGCTCTTGTCCTGAACATGCCGGTTCAGCACGTCCGAGACCCGTGGCAGGGTTTTGGACAAGACGTCAATCTCGCAGGCGACGCCGTGGCGTGCCAGCATCTGGCTCAGCAAACCGCCGGGATCCGAGCGTTCCGGGCCGTGTTGGGGCGGATCGATCACGACGATGCGCACAAGCTCGGCCTGTTTGAGAAACGGCATCGCGGCCCGGATGGCAGAAAGGGCCTCCTTGCTCTGGTTCCAGGCAATGATGATGTTCTGAGGTGTCGGATTGGGGTCAAGATCATCCGGCACCACCAGCACGGCAGCGTCTGCGTCAAAAAGCGCAGCCTCGACCAGAGGTTCAAGCTCGGCACCGTGTTCGGAGCCATAGGGTTTGGGCAAGACCACAAGATCGCTGAAGCGCGCGTGCAGCGCGACATGGCGCGCAAGATCGCCAAAAGCGGCGACCCCTGCATCTGCTGACCAACGCACGTCAGATCTTGCCAGCCGCTCCTTTGTCAGCTTGAGCAGTTCATCGGCCTCGGCATGTGCCCGGGTCAGAGTTTCCTGCAAAATCATGGCATTGGCACCTGCATAATAGTATCCCGTCTGGGTGCGATCCACGCCAAGGCAGAGGGCCTCGACATGGGCATCCTGTGCGAGGGCCAGGGCCGTGATATGGTCCAGCGGGGCCTTCGCCATGCCCGCATCTGTGATCACCGTAAGCAGAGATTTGTAAGCCATTGTTCTTGGTCTCCCATACTTGAACTGGTCTTCAAGTCACCAATCTATCACCGAATTCGAGACCTCATGTTGATGCGCGTCAAAACCTGCGGCTGAAATGCTTGATTCAGATCAAAGCGTTCACCCCACGCCTCGGGCGATCAAGCTCCCAGTCTAATCCGTTCGCTGCGGCACACGAATCGCACGAACACGACGAAGGGACGAGTTATGTCGAATTATATCAAGCTGATCGTGCTTGGCCTCATCGTGCTGATTTCGATGATGGGGGCCTCATATGCGCGTGATCTGGCTTATCAGGTCCACATGATCCTTATCATGCTTGTGGCCGGTGGGCTGTTTCTGTGGACTTTGCGGCGGACAGAAGAGCCTCAATCGGGTGCCGATCTGTCAATGGAATACAATGACGGTGTGATCCGCGCGGGCGTGATCGCGACTGCCGGATGGGGCGTCGTCGGTTTCCTTGTTGGCGTCGTCATCGCCTTCCAATTGGCGTTTCCGGTGCTGAACTTTGAATGGGCTCAGGGCTATGCCAACTTCGGGCGCCTGCGGCCGCTGCATACCTCTGCGGTGATCTTCGCCTTTGGCGGGAACGCATTGTTGTGTACATCATTTTATGTGGTGCAACGCACCTCGGCAGCACGGCTTTGGGGCGGGAACCTCGCCTGGTTCGTGTTCTGGGGCTATCAGCTGTTCATTGTTCTTGCCGCAACGGGCTATCTGCTGGGTGGCACGCAATCCAAGGAATATGCCGAGCCTGAGTGGTATGTCGACCTGTGGCTGACCATTGTCTGGGTCTGCTATCTGGCGGTCTTCCTGGGCACGATCATCAAGCGCAAAGAGCCGCATATCTATGTGGCCAACTGGTTCTTCCTGTCGTTCATCGTGACGGTTGCCATGCTGCATGTGGTCAACAACCTGACCATCCCGGTCAGCATCTGGGGCAGCAAATCGGTGATCGTCTGGCCCGGTGTGCAGGATGCCATGGTGCAGTGGTGGTATGGCCACAACGCGGTGGGCTTCTTCCTGACGGCGGGCTTCCTGGGCATGATGTACTACTTCATCCCGAAACAGGCCGAACGTCCTGTCTTCAGCTATAAACTGTCGATCATCCACTTCTGGGCGCTGATCTTCCTTTATATCTGGGCGGGTCCGCACCACCTGCATTACACGGCGCTGCCTGACTGGGCCTCGACGCTGGGCATGGTGTTCTCGATCATTCTCTGGATGCCCTCCTGGGGTGGGATGATCAACGGTCTGATGACGCTGTCGGGGGCCTGGGACAAGCTGCGCACCGATCCGGTGATCCGGATGATGGTGATTTCCCTGGGCTTTTACGGCATGTCGACCTTTGAGGGGCCGATGATGTCGATCCGGGCGGTCAACAGCCTGTCGCACTATACGGACTGGACCATCGGTCACGTGCACTCGGGTGCTTTGGGCTGGAACGGGATGATCACCTTTGGTGCTCTGTACTTCCTGGTGCCGGTTCTGTGGAAACGTGAGCGGCTTTACTCGCTGACAATGGTGTCCTGGCACTTCTGGCTCGCCACGATCGGTATCGTTCTTTACGCGGCGTCGATGTGGGTGACGGGTATCATGGAAGGCCTGATGTGGCGTGAAGTGGATGCAAACGGCTTCCTTGTGAACTCGTTCGCCGAAACCGTCAGCGCCAAGTTCCCCATGTATGTGGTGCGTGGATTGGGTGGGGTCATGTACCTCGCCGGAGCGCTCATCATGTGCTATAATCTGTGGATGACTGTCCGCGCGGCCCCTGCCAAGGAGCAGAGCCTCGCAACAGCCGTCCCGGCCGAATAAGGAGGGCCCGGACAGATGGCACTTTTGGACAAACACAAGATCCTTGAGACCAACGCGACCCTTCTTCTGGTGTTCAGCTTTCTGGTTGTCACCATCGGGGGGATCGTTCAGATCGCACCGCTTTTCTATCTTGAGAACACCATCGAAAAGGTAGAGGGCATGCGGCCTTACTCTCCGCTCGAACTCACCGGGCGCGATATCTACATCCGCGAGGGGTGCTATGTGTGCCACTCGCAGATGATCCGCCCGATGCGCGACGAAGTCGAGCGGTATGGCCATTACTCACTGGCGGCGGAGTCGATGTATGACCATCCGTTCCAATGGGGGTCAAAGCGCACCGGACCTGATCTGGCGCGGGTCGGAGGGCGGTATTCGGATGCCTGGCACATCGACCATTTGCGCGATCCGCAATCGGTTGTGCCGGAATCGGTGATGCCGAAATACGGCTTTCTCGAGCGCAAGCTGATCGAGCCCCGCTATATCCGGGATCTGATGAGCACCCATGCCATTGTCGGTGTGCCTTATACCGAAGAGATGCTGGAAAACGCCGAGGCGGACTTTATCGCCCAGGCCGATGCCGATAGCGACTTTGACGATTTGCTGGCACGCTATCCGGGGGCGCAGGTGCGCAACTTTGATGGCCAGCCGGGTATCTCGGAAGCCGATGCGCTGGTGGCCTATCTTCAGATGCTGGGCACGTTGGTCGATTTCTCGACCTTCACACCAGACGCAAGCCGGTAAGGGAGGACACGTTCATGGAAACCTACACCTTCCTTCGCCAACTGGCAGACAGCTGGTTCCTGCTTGCGATGTTCTGCTTCTTCGTGGGGGTGATCATCTGGGTCTTCCGCCCGGGCAGCACTAAGGAATATCGCGACACGGCAAATGTTGTCTTCCGTCATGAAGACAAACCCGCTCAATCCAAGGAGGCACAGCAATGAGCAAGAAATCTGTGCAACATCAAAAGGGTGATCCCGATACGACGGGCCATACCTGGGACGGGATTGAAGAGTTCAACAACCCGCTTCCAAGATGGTGGGTCTGGATCTTTTACGCCACCATCGTCTGGGGGATCGGATATACGATCGCCTATCCGGCATGGCCTTTGCTGAACTCGGCGACGGCGGGTCTTCTGGGCTATTCCACGCGGGCCGAAGTGGCCGAAGAGATCGTGGAATTCGAGGTCCGGAACGCCGGCATCAACGAGCGTCTGGCCGGGGTAGAACTGGCCGCGATTGGTGACGATGCCGAACTCTATGGCTATGCCGTGTCCTCGGGCGCTGCAGTCTTCCGCACCTGGTGCGCGCAATGCCATGGCTCGGGCGCAGCCGGTGCGGTTGGCTATCCCAACCTGCTGGACGACGACTGGCTGTGGGGCGGGGATATGGAAAACATCTATCTGACCATCGCCCACGGTATCCGCAACGAAGAAGATCTGGACTCGCGGTATTCCGCGATGCCGGTTTTCGGAGAAATGCTGGAAGAGCAGGAGATCGTTCAGGTGGTCAATTACGTCCAGACCCTGTCGGGTGGCACGCCAAATGATCCGGCTGCTGCAGTGGCAGGTGAGGAGCTCTACCTGGACAACTGTTCGGCCTGCCACGGCGAGGCCGGTGAGGGGGACATCTTTCAGGGTGCGCCCAATCTGGCCGATGCGATCTGGCTTTATGGCGGTGACTACGACACGCTGATCGAGACAGTGACCTATTCGCGAAATGGCGTCATGCCACCCTGGAGCACGCGCCTGAGCGAGGCCGAGATCCGGGCGGTTTCGACCTATGTTCACCAATTGGGCGGCGGCGAGTAACCCCTTGCCAACAAGACACCCCACGCCGGTTCAGCCGGCGCGGGGTTCAGCGCCGGTCTTCCGATATGTTCGCGCGTTTCCCGGAAGACCGGCGCTTTTTCATCCCCAAGGCCGCAAGCATGCAGACCGCTCGCCGCCAGTTCGCTTAAAGCGTCCCGTCTTTCAGGAACGTCTGATTTACCGCTTCGGCTGCGCCGATACCGGAACAATCAGGCTTTGAATTTGGGGGCTTGCCCCGATTTCGCGTTCATTACGCCTGAATAGGCTGCCCTGAGGCGCCCAATCCATGAT